>CAIXMG010000075.1 GCA_903920485.1 uncultured bacterium | reverse complement strand
CTCCTGAAATTCCGTGAGTTGCGAACTCGTTGACGATGATGGCAAAGGCCCCGAATCCGACGAAGCTGAATACGGTTCCTATCGCTCCAGACACATACCTCATAAGAGTGTACTTTTTAGACGCCTTCAAGGATTCCCTCATGACAAACACGATCACCGTCCACAGCGATCGATCTTTCTCGATAATGTTGGGCAGTTTGGCCATAAGTGATTTATTCTACAATAAAAAGGTTGTTTTGTGAAGCGTTTTTTCTACATTCGCGCTGAGTTCAAATACTTTTCAGGAACATGAAGAAAGGTCATCGACTCGTCTTTGTAAACGCGTTCAGCATACAATGTGAATGTCGTACCCGCCCACTTCAGTGATTTCTTAAAATCATTGTTCAGGTTGGCAAGATACGCGAAGTCGAATCCATCGGCTTTCATCGCCTTGCATTTTTCTACGGTAAGCACGACTCCCAGACTTTCGTATCCGCGCAAGATTTTGCTGAAGACGCTCGTACAAGTTTTATCAAAATACGGGACATACAAGCAATAGGCAATAACATGTCCTTCGTGACGAATGACCACCCCCTTCGTTGTTACTTCTTTTCCCCACGAGGCAAGAAAGTTCAAATCGTTCTCGATAGCAGCGATGTCGTTCTGCTCATCCGTTCTTCCCCACCGCCATTCCTCGAGAAATCCAACCAAGTCCCCGATGTCCCTTTTTGGCTCATATTTTGAAATCTCAAAAACGGGATTCTTTCTCATCGCGCGATGATATTCTTTTCGAAAATCGTGGTCGCCGAGACCGATGATCGAATCGACGTCCAAAATCATTTCCTCCTCGTCCATCCAGAACTCGGCACCCGTTCGTTCCGGAAGAAAATTGGTTGCAATGTACCTTGCATGTTCGTCCTTGACCAGCTCATCGACGAATTCCTTTCTCGGAGTCGTGAACAGAAATCGGTATTCATTCTTCATCTTTTTATGGACGATTAAGTAGGTCTCGGTGCCATTGCTGATGGTGCAGAGAAACGGCCCGTTCAAGTTAAGGAAGGAATGCATGACATAAGGGTTTCCGAAGAAACAGCGGGTGATGTCGTGTGCCTTTGCAATATCGGCCAGCTTTTCTTTGCTATTCGATTTCGTAAGCCGCTCGATGGTGATCATGATAAGTTTTTTATATCACATAAACATCTTTTTTGATATACTCCTCTTATGGAAAAACCTTCATACGGGCACTTCTTTTCCCAGGAAAAAATAGATGCTGCGAAAAACAGAATACTTACCCCTCAAGAATATCTTAAAATGGGACACGTGCCGTACCCAAACTATTATGTGATACGCGGGAAGGAAAAGACCGTTCTCTTTTTCATGGCAATCCACACCTTAAATCCGCTTGAGCCTCAGTTCATCACATTGAAAAACCTTATCGAGGATTTCAAACCCCAATCGGGACTTGTTGAGACAGTGCAGTTCAATACAGATCACCCCGAAAGAAACCGCTTCGTCGAGAAGGTAACATCCTTATCGTATGATGAATGTATAAAAGAGTGCGGAGAGCCGGGCTTTACCGTCAAAATGCTTCTTGAAAGCGGGATTAAGGAGAAAATGATTCAATCGCCCGAACCGCTCATACAAGATCTTCAGAAAATGCATGGCGCAAAAGGAACTTCCGATGACGACCTGTTGCTTTTCGGAATAACAAGACTTTTGTCCCAACCCCATACCTCGCCTGATAATTTTGAGACAAGGCTTGCCACGGGAGCACGGAGAAAGCTGAAAGAATTGGGAATGGCTGAAACAGAAAATCCTGGAGAATATTTCCAAGAGCTTTTTGAATCTATGTTCGGGATTCGCATGAGCGCAGAAAACGCAAAGACTTTTCGTTATTCTGTAACGCCTATCGCGATTGACGGAAATTTACCAGGAAAACTAAATGCCATCAGCGCCTATGACAGTCGTCTTCGAGATGAAAGCATTATTGACCACGCTGTGGCGCTCCTTGAAAAATCAGATCGACTACTTATCGTATACGGAGCAAGCCATGGCAGCATGCTCAAACCTGCTCTTGAGTACTTGTTGTCGGACTAACCTATTGATCCCCCGACGGTTCCATAATATACTTCACAAAACGTGTCACATGAAAAAAACAGAAATACCGATTCCTACAAGCGCAAAGCTTTTAGTGGAAGCCGCGAACAAAGCCATTGCGGAACGTAACAGTGAAGGATTTGCCTTCAGAGACGCAGTCTTTAGCCCAGAGAAAAACATTCTCACCCTCTTCTACTATCCCAAAAAGAAGAATGTAGGAATCCAGCACCTCGAGGTTTTTGAAGCCGAAGACCAGGGGCACCTTAAGGCGAGAACTACTCGTTATGTATCCAAACTTTCGGGAAAAAGCGTTTATGCAAAAAAAGTGAGGGTGAGCCCTACAAAAAAAGGAAGGAACTGCTGGCGCGCAGTTATCCTCCATGAAAATTAAATTCCTAACCCAATGAAAAAGCCGCGAGTACGCGGCTTTTCTAATTGAACTATTCCAATCCTACGCGTTCCCGAACAATCTTCATCTTAGCCCGTGCCTTGGCACGAGCCTTCTCGCCACCTTTTTTGAGGATTTCCGCAACGATCTCGGGATGCTTCTCGAAATGCTCGCGGCGTTCGCGCATCGGTGCTACCAACGACAAAATATCGGCAAGGAGAAGCTCCTTCAGGTTCTTGTACTTGCCCTTGTGTTCCTCGTACAGTGGCTTCAGTTCAGCTTCTGAACGGAACAGCTTATGAATTTCGTAAACATTCGTCGGAACGTCCGATCCCGAATCCGTGACGATACTCATCACGGCCTTCTGGATTTCCACATCGGTTCCGAACAGCGGAATCGTGTTTTTGTACGACTTGGACATTTTCTGCCCGTCCGTACCGGGAACTGTTTCAACCGCTTCAACAATCAGGTCCTTAGGAAGTCTGAATGTCTCCGAAAAGGCATTATTGAACTTCTGCGCCGTATCGCGAGCATATTCGATATGCTGCTTCTGGTCGCGCCCGACAGGCACGACATCTGTATCGTACAGAAGAATGTCCGCCGCCATGAGCATGGGATAATTGAAAACTCCCGCATTGATCTCGTGATCCTTTGCCTCGGCATCCTTGAATGCGTGCGCGCGCATCAGGTATGGCATCG
>CAIXMG010000074.1 GCA_903920485.1 uncultured bacterium | reverse complement strand
CGGAACTTGTCGCTGCGGTTCAACAGCGTCACAGAAGGGCAGTCGGCAGCCAACTGTGCGACGCTTTCGAAGCCGGCATTGCCGCCACCAACCACGACGACGTTCTGACCCGAGAATAACGGACCGTCGCACGATGCGCAGTAGACGACACCCTTGTTCTCGTAGGTGCTGGCACCCGGCACATCCAGTTTCCGGCGTGAGCTTCCGGTGGTGACCAGTACGGTTTTTGTTTCCATCTTTTGCTTGCTCGTCGTCACGGAAAATCCTTCGGCAAGCTTTTCTACCATGGTGACGGATTCTCCCTCAAAAATATCAAGGAAGGGTCCCTTGTAATACTGAACATGGGCCTTCAGGTTCTTTGCCAGATCGGTTCCTGAAATCTCCGGGGTTCCGATCCAGTTGTAGATGGTTTCCGACACGACGGACTGCCCTCCGAATTCGGGGGTAATAATGGCGGTCTTCAGTTGCTTTCGGGCGGCATACACGGCGGCTGCGCACCCGGCAGGCCCGCCCCCGATGATGATGAGGTCGTAAGTGTTCATATGGGGGTATTGTAGCATATTTCCGTACCCCTCCGCCTCGCAGGGCCTCGGCACCTCCCCTTTCAGGGGAGGGCAGCCTTCTAGATTTTTTGTTTACTTTTTCTTAGGTCATTTCTGACTATTATTGCGTTATTTTGAGGATTATGAAATATATCCATAATGACCCATTGCTAAAAGAAAGGAGAAAAACTTTAAGAAAAAACAGCTCCTACGAGGAAAAGGTTCTCTGGAATCACCTAAGGGGGAAAGGGCTGGGAAGGAAATTCAGGAGACAGTCGAGCATCGGGCCTTTCATTGTCGATTTCTACTGTCCGGAATTAAAACTTGTCATCGAAATTGATGGAGGAGATCACCGGCAGAAACAGGAATATGACACCGAGCGAGAATGCTTCTTATCCGAGCAAGGATGTAATATTCTTCGGTTTTCAAACGACGATATTCGATGCCGTCTTCAGTCCACACTAAATCTAATTAATGAGTATATACTCAAGATTGCTGCCCTCCCCTGAAAGGGGAGGTGCCGAGGCCCTGCGCGATTTCCCTTCCCAGGGGAAATCGGTCCGAACGCAGTGAGTGTAAGGCGGTGGGGTACGGAAAAGCAAAACACCCCTCCGGGTGTTTTGAAATTACTTCTTGTTCCTTCGGAGAAACGCTGGCACCGCTGATGACCATTCGTCATCGTCATCGCTGACTTCCTCAATGACCTTCTCGATCGGCTTCTGGCGAGTCTCGATCGGAAGGCTGTTGTGGATCTCTCGTTTTTCAGCGGGAGCCTGTTGGGCAGGAGCCGGTGCCGAGCGCTGAACCATCGGCTGTGAAGCGGCAGCGGAAGGCCCCTTCTTCTGAGGATTCGAGAATCCGGTCGCGATGACCGTAACCTTGACTTCGCCCTTCTTGAGCTTGTCGTCGTGGATCGGCCCGAAGATGATCTTCGCGTCGGGATCCACGGATTCGGTGACGATCTTCGCGATGCTGTTGACTTCGTGCATGGTGAGGTCATCTCCGGCCGCGATAGCGAAGAGGACTCCCTTGGCACCCGAGATCGCAACGTCCAAAAGAGGGGAGTTGATCGCGTTGTACGCGGCTTCCTCGGCCCGGTTCTCGCCCGTGGCTGAACCGATTCCCATAAATGCGGATCCGGCATCGGCCATGACCGAACGAATGTCCGCGAAGTCGATGTTGACGATTCCCTGGGTCGTGATCAGTTCAGAAATTCCCTCAACGGCCTGTCGGAGGATTTCGTCGGACATCGCGAACGCGTCCTTGAACGTCGTGTCCTTTGACGTGATCGACAGCAATCGGTCGTTTGGAACGATGATGATCGCGTCAACTTCTTTTTCAAGTTCTACGATACCCTGATCGGCAATTCGGTGTCGTTGCTGTCCTTCGAATGAGAACGGCTTGGTGACCACCGCAATCGTAAGAGCGCCTTCTTCACGAGAGATGCGCGCGACGATCGGCGCGGCTCCGGTTCCGGTTCCTCCTCCCATTCCGCAGGCGATGAAGACCATGTCGGCTCCCTTGATCGCTTCCTGGATCTCGGCCTTGGTTTCTTCGGCGGCCTCGCGTCCGATGTCGGAATTCATCCCGCTACCCTGACCCTTCGTGAGGTTTCGTCCGATGTGGATCTTCTTCGGCGCCTTCGAGTGGTGCAAGTCCTGGGTGTCCGTATTCATGCAGATGAACTCGACATCCTCGACTTTTGAGTCGATCATGTGGTTGAGGGCGTTCTTGCCTGATCCGCCGACGCCGATGACCTTGATGCGTGCGAATGATTCGATTTCGGGGTTGATTTTTGCCATATGTGCCTATCATAGCAAATAAGGGGAAACAAGCAATTGGGAGGGGATTGACTTATATAAGTTTATATGCTATCATTGAGCAAGATAAAGAAAACATATTGTAAACCCTAAAAATAAAAAGAGTGGAAAGAAAACACAAAGTAAAGGTTACGTTGGGCCCAGGATTGGGTTTCACCGCTGATATCAATTCAGATTTTGATATCTCAAGAGACTGGGAAAAAGTAAAAACTGCTGGCAAGTATGCTGGCAAAGCAGTGAACCTTATCAATGAAACAAAGTCGGCTGATCTCCTGATTGACGGAATGACGTTTGGTCTGAAGTTGTTCGGGGGGACTGCACTGGCCTTTACGTTGATAGCGGGGATTGTTCTGTATTTTTTCCATGATAGCTTCGAAGGACTTTTCGGCGCACTTGTCATAATATGTGGCATACGAATTCTTCTCATGATTGCCTTGATTGCCGTAGGAGTAATCATCCTTGCTTCATATGCTAAGGCAAAGGACAAGAGTGATAAGAAACAGGTAAGGAAAGCAAGAGCTAAGGTTAAGTGAAGATTAAAAACTAAATGAAAAATCCCAGCCAATACGGTCGGGATTTTTTAGTAGAGAAAGGGGATTGACTAAATCAGTAATAGATGTTAATCTCTCGCTAAGAAAACCCCATTACCAAAACTCAAAAACCACTTCCATGAAAAAAGTATTAACTCAAGAGCATGCCAGGAGGATCAGAATTCTTCTTGCCAAAAAGGTGGGCACGCTCCACCTTGATCAGGCGACCATGAACGCCTTGGCCACCTACAAAGACGCAGCCCTTCGAACACTTGTCCTCAAACACCAGAGCCTGACAGGCTTTTCGGCAAAACACAGCAGTGTCACTTCCGGTCTTATTGAAGCAGGCAAGGTAACCGTTGCCGCAGTAGAAAAACTGGAAAAGTACCTGCATCGCTGCGGAATGTCGCTTGATGATGACCTTGCGATGTACGACGAGTAGGCCTCCCTAAACTTAATGAAAAATCCCTGACCGCAAGGCGGGATTTTTTCGTGGGGGAATTGACAGGGCTCTTTGCAAATGATATTAAGGGTTCAGACATTCATTTTCATCACCATAAACCTTTGTTCAATGGACAATAAAGAAAAAGTTCGCTCCAGCCTGAATCGGTTGCAGAGCGTTCACTCGGGCTTAAATGCTCTTCTCCTAAAGGAGTTCAAGCAACGGGGAATGGTGGTTGTTCCAAGAAATCATCCGCCCTTTCAGCTTTATACGACAGTGGACAACCGTGGCTCCGTATCCTGCTTTTGCTATAGCCAGGTCAAAGACATTCGGGAGACAAGAATCGTCAGACTCAGATTCTATCCTCTTGGGAAAGAGCCCCTTTCTCAGGCGAGGATGGACATTGAGCTTAAGATCGACAGAATCGTTGATTCCCTGACGGGAAGTTTCCCTGTAGACCTGTTCTTCAGCGTTGGCGAGATGTTTGATCTGATATTCGATTTCTTGAAAGGAGAGCGTTGCGTTGCTCAAGACAAAAAGGTCAGCGCAAAAAAGGTTCATGGTCTGAGGGACGAGATTATGGATTTGGCTCGTCTTGAAGGATTCAAGTTTTATAAGGACCTCGAACAGGAAAGGGAAGGCAAAAAAATTAAAAAGCCAAGAAGGCCCAAAAAACTGTTTCCCTAACAAGAAGCCCCTTATTCAAAAATGGAATAAGGGGCTTTAACAATAAGTGGTTTATGGCAAAAATTCGCGGAGGATCTTCATGATGCCCTTCTTGGTCTCCTTGAAGGCGGCCTTGAAGATCTTCGATCCGTAGACCTGCTCGTCATCCTCGAGGAAGGAAAGTCCGTAGGCGACCAGCCATGAGGAATCAAGATCCCGGCGCGTGTTCATGACCTGGTCCACATGGGTGACGGCGGAAGGGAGCTTGAGCGCGGTCTTTGAGAACTCGTCGATCTGCGACAGCATACCGCCGCCACCGGTGATGATGATCCCGGCAGGAAGCAGGCCGTCGCGTTTTATGGTTTTCAAATGATTCTGAATGAGTTCAAAGATATCCGATAGTCGGGCATCGATGATCTCCTCGACTTTTTTCTTGGGATACTTGCCTGGTTCCGCAATGCCGATCTTGACCCGTTCCGCCTCCTCAAGGGAAATGCGCAGGCCGAGCGCGATGTCATTGGTGATGTCGTTGGAGCCTATTGAAAACGTTTCGACGGATACCGGCACATCATTGTCGAAGACGGCAAGCGAAACCGTTTCCGATCCGATATTAAGGAGTCCGCATCCGACCATCTTCTGCTTCTTTGAAAGAGTAGCCATGCTTTCCGCGATCGGAGCAGCCACTACGTCGATGATGTCGACTCCTGCATCGGTGATGACGGATACCAAGTCGTTGAAATGATGTTCCTGAACCGTGACAAACACGATGCGCACTTCCAGTCGGGCTCCGCGCATGCCGACGGGGTTGCCCATGACTTCGAATCCGTCCAGGCGGTATTTCAAAGGAATCGCGTGAAGGATCTTCCTGTTTTTCTTGGTGCCTGCGAACACCTGTTCCGCAATGACCATCGCGTTGCTGACATCCTCATCCGTGACTTCGCCGTCAGGTCGTGCGATGCCGACGGAACCGCTGGCAATTTCCGAAGACAGGCTGATGCTGCCCATGGCAACGTAGGCGCGCTTGATCTCAAGGCCACATGATTTTTCCGCCATGGCGATCGCTTCCATCACGGATGCGGTGGCGTCGCGCGGGGAAATCACGTAACCGTGGCGCATGCCGGCGGATTCGCTGTAGCCGATGGCAAGGATCTTGGGCGGCATCCCGATTTTTGCGGATTCTTCCGCAACGATGACACGGGTCATCTGCGATCCGATGTCGATGCCGACGACAATTTTACGTGAGGCGGTAGCCATGATAGCGGTATTATATAAAATTTTTCTCAATATTGAAACCCCTCGCACCCCTCAGTCTCGCTCCGCTCGACAGCTCCCCTTATAAAGGGGAGCATCCACGTCTAGAGTTTTTCTTTATCTCGCTATGGTTGAATAGGATTCTATGACTAAACTTTATAACAGAGGGATACTTAATGAGAGAAGAAAAAACCTTAGAAACCATGCGACATTCGAAGAGAATCTTTTATGGAAACTAATGAGAAAATTCCTTCCGGAATTTGGATTCAGAAGGCAGTATTCGGTGGGGCCTTATATCCTTGATTTTTATTCTGTGGCACACAGAATCTGTGTTGAACTTGATGGTGGGCACCACCAGAATCAGGTAGAGTATGATCGTGAACGTGACAATTATTTGGCGGGCCACGGTATCAATGTGCTGAGATTTTGGAACCATGAGGTGAGAGATTCGATGGGCGAAGTGGTTTGCAAAATACGAAACTCACGAAAATAAACTATTATCCAGAATTGGAAGCTCCCCTTTATAAGGGGAGCTGTCGAGCGAAGCGAGACTGAGGGGTGAGAGAAGTTAGATGCCAAACATCGTTCGGTATTTCTTCTCCTCCGCCTCCATCTTGCTGCCATGCGAAAATCCTTTGAGGTGCACGCACCCGTGGATGAACAAGAATGCCAAGTAGTTGGGATACGAACGTTCAAATTTTTTGCACTCAGAACGTGCCTTTTCAAGGGAGATGACGATCTCGCCTTCCGTTTTGGAAAGCGGAAATGACAGGATATTCACGGCATCGTCCTTGGATTTCCATTCCTTGTGCAGTTCAATCGCGCGCTTGCGGCCGACGAATGCCAATGACAGATCGTAGTCCTTGCCGAGAATTTCATTTTTCATACGCAGAAATGGCAAGCTCGGAAGCTTGCCATCCGTTTCGCGAGTCATGGTGAATCGTTCGATACGTTTCTGCATATTTTTTATTTCTCTTCAGTCTTGCCCATCTTTCGGTCGTCCTCGTAGGCTGCCGTTCGGGCGAGGACTACGATCTTCGAGTTCTTGCGGCGAAGTGCCGAAGGCTTTCGGGTGTAGTACCGCTTGTTGCGGACTTCCTGGAGGAATCCGGCGTTGCGGACCTTTTTGACGAATCGTCGAAGGACGCTTGCCGCGTTCTCATTGTTGCTCTTGGTGATTTCTACGTTGATTGCCATAAGTGGGGTAACTGTATCATATCTTTAAAAATTATGCAATGGTTATTTGCTCCACCTTGCAAAGATCCCGCAGGGCAGCAACCGTCCCGTCCCTGATTCCTCAATGGTGAGTTCCCCTGATTCCAGGCTGCCCCCGAAGTCCTTTTGGATAGGCAGCAGGTTGTTTTCGTAAGCAATGGCCGAAAACCCTGAAGCATACCCGTTGATCACGAAGAAGAGCGGTTCTTCGGAGAATACCTTTCGGCAGAGGTCCATAAGTTCCGGCAGCTGCTCTTCGATTTTCCAAACTTCACCTTTTGGTCCGCGGCCGAACGCCGGTGGGTCCATGATGATGCCGTCGTACTTGCTGCCTCGCTTTATCTCTCGTTTGAGGAAAAGCATCACGTCGTCCAGGATCCAACGAACGCTGTCCGCGGGCAGGCCGGACAGTTTCTGGTTTCGCTTGGCCCACTCGATGGCAAGTTTCGAGCCGTCGACATGGCAAACCGCGGCACCTGCTTGTGCGCATGCCAATGATGCGCCTCCGGTGTAGCCGAAGAGATTCAGGATACTCGGTTCGGCTCCCCCTCTTTCAGAGGGGGTTGGGGGGTGTTGGTGAGGTTTTGACTTGGTAAGTAAGTCTCGCATCCAGTCCCACGTTGCAACATGTTCGGGAAAGATACCCGTGTGCTTGAACGTCGTCGGTGCCACCTCAAGAACCAATCCTCCAAATTCGATGTTCCATTTCGCAGGGAGCGACTTCTTGGTCTTCCACTCGGTCTTGGTTCCGGTTCTGACAAACGTGCCGTCAGCCTTGTTCCATTCGTTGGCGGATTTCAATGGTTTCCACAGCGCCTGCGGATCGGGACGTGCCAGCACAAAATCACCGTAGCGTTCGAGCTTCTTTCCATCACCGGAATCGACCAGCTCGTAGCCGTTGCTTTTCTTCGTCGTAAGAATCATGGCACGATTATAGCACGGTTTCGGGGTTTACCTCGCGGAGAAATTCCGGCGGAAGTTCCTCGATGACATGGTGAATCGAAGACTCGCCATCGTCCCAAACCTTTGGATCTACTCGTAGCATTGCCTGAATGATGACCATGTCCGAAACTCGTGATTTTTTTGCGATGATGTCCGGACTCCATTCCTTGAAAATCTTTTCCAAGTAGTCATTCGCCTCACGTGCGTCGGATTTTTTTACCTCAAGGGAAATTTTTATCAGGACCTTGGCCGGTGGATATCCGAACATGGCACGCGAATCCAACTCAGATTTGGTAAAGCCAAAGACATCTTCGGCGGCAATCGACGCGATCACCTGATGGGCAGCATTTCGGGTTTGGAAGATAGCCCCGGTAGAAATTTTTTCAAGAAAGGAAAGCGCCGTGTGCAGACCGTGTTCGGCACCCGTATACGACGGAATCGACAGCAGCGAATCCATCGACACGATGCAGCCGAAATCAACGGTATCAAGGTAGGGGATGATGAACGGTGTCGCCACGAGGAACGATCCCGCGTCGTCCTGCCATGCCTTCAGGGTTTTTCGAATGGCGGCTGGTGTCGTCGTGGTGTCACCATCACATTGGTAGGTGCGCACAGCGGGAAAGCGGCGGTCAAGTTCCTCGATGATGCCTTCCACGGAAACGCCGAGCATCGTGAGCTTCCAGCTGCCGCAGTTAGCGCATCGGTCGATGGGAACCGTCGAATGCATGCAATGATGACACAGGTAGGTTCGTGCGGGATGTGCATCGTTCTCGCTCTTCGATTGCTTGCGATGAAGAACCAATGGCGTTCCGCAGTTGGGGCAGCTGACCGCAGTCCCGCAGTCGGAACATGCGGTAAGGGGCGCAAGGCCCTTCCTGGTCGTCAAAAATACGGTGTTGGATTTTCGCGCAACGGCTTCCGTGATCTTTGCGACGGTTTTTCGGTGGAGCATCCGAAACGGCATCTTTGACGGCGTCATCGGCTCGACCTCCTTCATGTCGATGATCTGGAAATCTTCGGGTTTTGCGATGTGCCAGGTGCTTCGCAGATCGGTGATCTCACGATTGGCAATACGGCCGCGAATGCTGACATCCAGAAGTATGTCAGCATGGATAAGTCGTGCGCCGAAGTATCTTGCGACATGTTCCAAAAAGAATCGCATGTCAAAAACAGGCCCGAATGAATAACGGTAGTAGGGACTTGCGGACTGTTCGATGACCACGGTCTCCCAATCGCTGCGGACCATGCTTGCATAGGGAGCAGTTGCGATGAGTACGACGGGATGTTTGGCATCCAGTACGGCGGGCAAAAGTTTTGCAAGCTGCACTTTTGTCTTCCGGCTGTGCAGGACGAAGATGCGATCCTCGATGCCGGTACTTAAAGTCTCGGCTATTTTTTCTGCCTGAATGACGGAGGGGGTCACGATGATTGTGGATCGGTGCTTGCCAAGATTTTCGCGCACGAGCGTCCGATAAGTCGCGATGCGTTCAGAAAGGGGAAGCTGAAGCGTCTGGATGTCGGGATGGAGGCGCGTGGCAGGGGGGACGTCGGTCCCTTTTGAGACGTAGTGTTCGAAGACGGCATTCGGCAGCATGGTCTCAAGAACCGGTCCTGTCTTTTGCGCGAAGAAGTGCGCCGTCGATTGCGCGACCTGAAAGATGCCACTGGGAAGCTGTGCGTCCGCGTGAACCGTCGTGACATTCCTTAACGCGAACGTATTTTCCTTCAGGGACGCTTTCAAGTCACGGACCTCGTTTTGGTCGACGACCACCCCTTTGATGCTCCGCTTCCCAAAAGGAACCGTCACGAGTGTTCCCACTGCAACTTCCTTCGCCGAAAAATACGACAGTTCGTCGCGCGGAATGCCTTTGGCGATGGGGATGACGGTGAGGATCTTCATGATGAGGGCAGTATAGCACGGGCGATTATGGCATTGACTTAATAATATAAATGTTTTATTGTCAATAAAAATAACCACCTAAAAACAAAAAAATGGAAAAAGAAATACTAGGCAAGATTGCTGGATTTATCGTTTTTGCAAGTGCTTGGCCCTACATGATTCGGGTCGCACAGGGAAAGATCATAACCAATCCGGCGAGCTGGGCGATATGGTCTTTAGGGAGCATTGCCATGCTTCTTAACTACAAAACGGCGGGAGCACAAGACGCCTTCTGGCCAACGGTAGGGGGATGCATCAATCCAAACATCGTATTCCTGCTGACTCTCTATCACCGGAAGAAAAATCCTGGAAAGGATAAGTTAAAGAAGCGTGACTATGTCTGTTTGGGAATCGGCATCGTTGCCATCGCGGCTTGGGTATGGATTGAAAAGACGGGCCATACCGAGTATGCTCAATATGTCGTCCTTCTTGCCATTGCTGCCGATATCCTCGGCGCCATTCCGACATTCCTATTTCTCTCAGAGTTCCCGTGGAAGGATAGGCCATTCATGTGGACCTTCTTTGGAATAGGATACCTCCTTGGCCTTCTTGCCGTGCCGGTCCACAATTTTGCGAACGACACGCTGCTGATTTACATGTTCGTGATGGCTAGCACGATTGCTTATCCATTAGTTATGTATCGAATAAGGATCAAGGAACCGCTAAGAAACTGGGTCTAACATTACAACTCAATATAAAAACCGTCAGCTAAGGCGGTTTTTATTATTTCTTCGATTCCAGCAGGGTCTTTATTTTCTCCTGAACATTATCAAATGACGCATTGCTCATCGTAATAATGATGTCACCAGGTTTGATATTTGTTTCCAAGAAGGGAATAAGGTCAGCGGGCGATGTGCAGCTAAAGGCATGCTTGCCCGATGCGTTCAGCAAGTCCGTAATATGCTTGATATTCACAAAGTCATTCGGATCGTCGTTGTCACGGAGTGCCGGAGCGCAGATGCAGACTACGTCAGCCGCATTGAATGACTTCGAGTAAGGTTCCTCGAAGATCTTTTTTCGGCTGGTGCTTGAACGCGGCTCAAAGAGACACACGATTCGCCGTTCGGGAAATCTCGACCGAATCCCTTCAAGTGTCACCCTCACCGCCGTAGGATGGTGCGCAAAGTCGTCAAGGAACAGGTAGTCCTCGCTTTCAAAAACGATTTCCTGGCGGCGTTCCATGCCGGGGAAGGAAGCCAGTCCGCTTTTCACGGTTTCCGGCTGAACCTTGCAGCAGATCGTTCCCACAATATAGGCTGCAAGGGCATTTTCAAGGTTGAAGACACCGGGCAGTTCGATGGCGAAAGAATCTGTTGCCCCGTCATGGTCTATGACGGCGGTTGAGGTCGTTTCATTAAATGAAGTCGAGATGATGTTGAATGAGGAAGCATTAGTTTGTCCGTAGACAGCAAGCTTTCCGGCAAATGACTCGCATTCTTTTTTAAGAAGCGCATGAACGCTTTCATGAACAATGAGGAATCCTTCAGGATCGGTTTCATCAATAAGGAACCGAAATGCCTGCTGGTATTCCTCAAAGGAGGGATACATTAAAACATGATCGTACTCGCAGGATGTGATGATCGTGCACCATGGCAAGTAGTGAAGAAACTTGGGTCCCTTGTCGAAATATGCCGTGTCATATTCGTCGCCTTCAAGAACCGTGTAGGTTCCGTTTGAAAATCGATGGCTGTTTTTGTGGCCTTGAATCACACCGCCGATGAAGTACATGGGATCCATTTCCGCCTGGGTCAGCATCCACGAGATCATTCCGGTGAGGGTTGTCTTGCCATGCGTTCCGGCCACGATAATGTTTTTCTTTCCCTCAAGAAAAAAATATTCCAAGGCTTCGGACATTGAAATCTGGAGAATGCCTTTCTCTTTTGCAGCAAGAACTTCGAGATGATCCGGAGGGCAGACGTTTGCAACCATTACAATATCCGCACCTTCGACATTTTTAGCATCGTAGGTTCTGAAGATGGGAATGCCAAGCGCGTCGACGATGTGGCTCATCGGTGGATAGAATGTACTATCCGATCCTGTCACTTTGAAACCCTTCTCGATCAAAAGACCCGCGAGAGTTGCCGTTCCTTTTCCGCAGATACCGATCAGGTGAATTCTGGTTTCTGATGGGATAAGTGTTGAAAGGTGCGAAAGGTCTCGCGTAATAAGGCGTTCAGTTACATCGGACTCGTTCAAAAGCCATTCTTTATAATAGTTTGCGCTCTGGATATTCATAAAATGAGTATAACAAAAAACATCCTGACAAAAAATTGACAGGATGTTGAGCGATAGCTATATAAATAGTCATTCACAATGCTTGCAGAAGAAGAACTGGTTTGCAATTGACCTACGCCAATCAAACAGGGGGCTGACAGGGCCGGTTGCAGTTACCATACGAGGCGTGTCTACCACCGGATAGGTCGTGTTGGTAAGGATGGTCAGCACCTTTTCCTTATAAGGCTGAATCCAGATGCAGCAT
Organism: uncultured bacterium; assembly: GCA_903920485.1. GTDB lineage: Bacteria > Patescibacteriota > Minisyncoccia > Phycocordibacterales > UBA1006 > CAIXMG01. Next base: position 586 of record CAIXMG010000074.1, on the reverse strand, counting down.
CCTGTGTACCCGGTCATGGCAATGGTGTCATGGGCAAAGTGGTTGCAGAGATAATCGGGATAAGGTTTGTCAAAACCCAATCCAGATGTCCTCCCGAAATCCGCAAGATGATTTTTGAGGATGTTGCTGAGGATGCCGTCTTCTTCCTTTCGGCTGAATGCGCCGTGAGTGACATATCTTCCAAATGCCAACAGGTCAGACGCTGTGGAAAAGATTCCCGAGCATGCGATATCCTGCCCTCTTCGTGCATACATGTTAGCTAACTCATCCTGAGGTTGGTGCCAGATGACCTGGTCACCGATCCTCTTGTTGTAAGAGGGAGGGATGTCCTTGAGTTTCTCATCAGGTATCTCCCGTGAAAAAAACGTGTTGGACATTCCTGCCGGTTCGAAGATCTCCTTCCGAATGACCTGCGCCAATGGCTTCCCGTGGATTTTCTCAATCACCCATCCCAATAGGAGGGTGTTCGAGTTGTGATAGTAATAGTTGTCACCGAGACCGGTCACATCGGCAGTCGTAATGATCATCTCGATTTCCTCGGGAGTGTACTCATAGAGCGGTAAGGTGATGTTGAGTTCAAGGGAGT
>CAIXMG010000073.1 GCA_903920485.1 uncultured bacterium | reverse complement strand
TTGTCAGCCGCGGTGCTGAAGACCTGTGATTTTGAGGTCGGAATGGTCGTGTTTCGCTCGATCAGCTTTGTGGCAACGGATCCCATGGTCTCGATTCCGAGTGACAACGGAATGACGTCGAGCAACAGCACATCTTTCACGTCTCCCTGCAAGACTCCGGCCTGAACCGCAGCTCCGAGTGCCACCACTTCGTCCGGGTTGATGCTTCGGTTCGGCTCCTTGCCGAAGAGCTTCTTCACCTCCTCAACGATCTTTGGCATTCGGGTCTGTCCTCCGACCATGATCACCTCGTCAATTTCGTTGATCTTGAATGGTGATGCGGCAATCGCGCGCTTCGTGATCTCGATGGATCGGTCGATGAACTGGGCTGCCAATTCCTCGAGCTTGGCCCGAGACATCTTCATCATCAGGTGCTGCGGTACGCCGTCGTTCTGGGCGATGAACGGAATGTTGATTTCGGTTTCGGTCGTCGTCGAGAGCTCGTGCTTCGCCTTTTCAGCCGCTTCCTTCAGTCGCTGCAGCGCGAGGACGTCCTTCGTGATATCCAAACCAGATTCCTTCTTGAATTCCATCGCGATCCAGTTGATGATCTCGCGGTCGATGTCTTCCCCACCCATGTGGGCGTCTCCGTCGGTCGACTTTACCTCAACCAGGTCAGCGCCGACTTCCAGGACTGAGATGTCAAACGTTCCCCCTCCGAAGTCGTAGACGGCGATCTTCTGCTCCTTCTTTGAATTGAATCCGTACGCAAGGGCCGCAGCCGTCGGCTCGTTGATGATTCGCTTCACGTCGAGTCCTGCGATCTTCCCCGCATTCACGGTCGCCTGTCGCTGACTGTCGTCGAAATATGCCGGAACCGTAATAACGGCTTCGGTGATGGTCTCGCCGAGCTTTGCCTCGACGTCGGCCTTGATCTTCGCAAGGATCATCGCCGAGATTTCTTCCGGCCGGTATTCCTTGTCACCGAGCTTTACCGATACGCCCCCTTCCGATCCAGAAGAAATTTTAAATGGCGAGTGAGCAAGGTCCTTCTTCACGACCTCGTCGGTGAACTTGTGACCCATGTAGCGCTTGATTCCGAAGATCGTGTTTTCCGGATTCGTGACGGCCTGTCGCTTGGCCAAGGCTCCCACCATGCGGTCTCCATTTTTTGCCAAGGCAACGATCGACGGCGTCGTTCGCGCGCCTTCGGCATTCTCGATAATTTTCGGCTGTCCGCCTTCGATGATGGCGACTGCGCTGTTTGTCGTTCCGAGGTCAATTCCAATGATTTTTGGCATATGGTTTTAATGGTTTTAATTTAATTTCTATAATTTAGTGCCACAGTTACTACAATAATTTGCTCCCACGGCTTGCTGCGATCCACAATTTGGACAAAAGTTACCTGTATTCCAATTAAGAATCATTGGATTATAGCCGCTAGAATGAAGAAGCTCGGGGTTGTTCAGATAAGAGGTGTTAGGGGTTAAAGGATATATGAGACCTGAAGAATTAAGTATGGTTGAATTAATACTAGATTCAACATTTTCCCTTTTTGCCTTCAGTTCAGAAATAATTTCTTCTGCTTTTTGCCTTACGTCTCCAGTCAATCCAGAAAGCTCATCCTCCTGTTTCTTGATTATACTTCCAATATTTTCCTCAATACTTTTCTGTGCTTCTTTAGTAATTTGTTTTGTAATTTGCTTTAAATCATCTTGCAACTTGTTTTGATAACCTTTCAGAGATTCGTGAAATGCTTTCTTGTACTCACTTCCCTGGCGCCAAACAATGAAAACAGCAACTATTGTTAATGCCGTAAACAAAACAGCGAGAGCAGCAACAATTACGGCATAAGGATTTGTCCACAAACCTAACTGCTGATTCGTTTTTTCAAGCATTCCTATATATTGTTGAGTTAACTGAGCAGACTGATCTAAGGGCATAAGCATAAGTGAATTAGCGATTATAAATCAAATTTCAACAAGTCTTCCGAGGCCGCTTTAAACTATCAAACCAATAAGCATTTCCTGGTTATAGTTCTTCCCTGCCTGGATTGCTATCGCAATCGCACCCTTAGCAACTTCGTAAGTTCTATTTGCATACCCCTCATCAGTTTCTGAATCTTCTTTAGGGTCAGAACTCCAATCAAGGGTATGATATTGGTCGCCCAAAACCTTATAGGCATGCTCAATCTTTTCAGGGCCTTGAACAAATGCTTCTCCACCAATAATAGGTGCGGCACCTTCTTTCAGTAATTCAATCGCATGTAATGCATCGTCACTTGTAAGGGCAAATTCATCACTTCCTGGATCTACTTCCGAGACTGGCTTTCCGTTTTCCTTGATGAAGTTCAAAAACTTATCATTCATAAATATCAGTAATATAGATCAAATTTAGAATTAAGAGAGATTTCAACAAGTCTTCCGCGACCGCGAAATACTTGTACAAAAGGCATTATAGTGGCAACCTTTTTCTGTGTCAAGGAAGTAAAGGATCCTTGATTTCTTTAGGTTTTATTTACCTTGAAAATTGACTCTGAAACGTGGATTGGTATGATTAAGTCATGCTTGTGAGGGCTTGCGCCCTTGGATCGGCTAACCAGGCTGGCAACAAGCATGTCTAAAAAATCATCCGTTGGGATGATTTTTTAGTAGTTGAGTGTCTCGCTTTCCTACTTTCCAGTTGGGAATCACCGAAACAAATTTATAAGTTCCATCATTTGATTTTGTAATGACTACCTTGTACTTCTTGTCTTTGATAATGGCAACGAAGCAGAAAAACTCCTTTCCACTATTCTCATACTCCTGAAGAGTTCCTGAATTTGCCAAAATCTCAGGAACGACGTCAATGATTTCGAATCTTTTCCGAATGGTTCGAGCATCTCTGCGACCGTCGGATTTCCAAAGCAAATGCTTAAAACCTTTCAAGGTAAAAAACACCTCTTGGCCTAAATAAGGACAATGGACAGGTTCAAGTTTCCGGTATTTCTCGCGCAACAGTTCAATAAAACTTTTCATCGAAAAGGATTATACTTATCCGAGATATAGAATCAGCTAAGAAATAATAAATTTTTAATGCTGCAAATTTTTATTTTTAGTTTATTATTTAGTTTTTTGACCCCTCCCAAGTCCCTTGAGAACCTTATCAGCAAGCCCTTTCCCTTCACGAGCTGCCTTGAGGTAGACCAAAACTGCTGGGCTGCTAGGTGCAACCAAAGTTTCTCCTTTTTGAGCACTTTTAAAATAATCACTTGCCTTCTGCATATTTGCTGAATATATCATAATCTATGTGTAACTGCCAGATTTTAAGCATCCAACAAAATCTTTATCGGCTAGTCTTGCGCTTTCACGATGAACCAGCTCCGAATGGTCGGGATCATATCCAGGAACCTTCTTCTTGTACTCGTCGACCTCGATGATCACCCTGCAATGTTAGCAGGGCGACATAAAGCAATTACCAGTAAAATCTCTCTAAACCGTAAAGTTTTATCATTTGTTTATTACCCCAAATATGATAGTCTCACGATATATCACGTTTTAACCAACAAAAAACGTCCTGCTCGCAAAAACAGGACGCCCTACCCCTGATACAGGGCGAATTATAGACTGAATGTATATTACCCTTTTAAACTCTTATGTCAACCAACCCCGACTATTCAAAGAAAATCCTCAAAATCCTTTCTGAAAACAAGGCGGTTTCGTTGGCTGAATTGGCGGATAAAATGACCTTGGAAGGGCAAAAAATGGCCGATAAGGCGCGATATGCCGTCAACCGGTCACTTCGCGGACTGCGCGATTCCGGCCTCGTAGAGAGCCATTTTTCAGGCCAAAACGACTATGCCCTGCTGACCCGGGCCGGTCGGCGAAAAGCCACCAGTTTGAAGCTGGAAAGCGATACGGCCGTCGTGAATCCCAATTGGGACGGCAAGTGGCGCATCATCCTGCTGGACCTGCCGGAAAGCCGCAAAAGCGAGCGCGAATCCCTGCGCTACCTGCTTAAAAAAGCCGGCTTCGTAATGCTGAAAAATTCGGCCTGGATTTCCCCCTACCCGTTCGAACACCTCTTCCTTAACATAAAGAAGGACCTTGGCCTGACGACCGAACTGATGATCATGGTGACGGAATCCTTGGATGAGGAAACAGAAAAGGTGTTGATGGAGATGTTTAAGAAATAACAAAAGGCCATCCGGCCTTTTTGCATTCGTAAAAATCTATACTAGCGCCATGATCTTCTGTGCAATTTCATCAGGAGTCATGGTGCTTGAATCAAGGGTGATGTTCGAGCTGCCCTTCACGCCTTGGTAGGCGTCGTAGCGCTTCATGAATCCAGCATCATCAGTGACGGAAAGTTTGGACCCACGAGAAGGCGCCAAGCGGACGCGGTCATGGAAACGCGTCATGAGCGTTTCAAGAGGAGCCTCGACGTTCACGTAGGTCGTCTTTACCCTGTACTTCTTGCCAAGTTCCTCGAGTTCCTCGTTGACCTTGCCCTGCATGATTGATCCTCCTTCCATGATGATCGACATTCCATTCGCCAGCATTCTGTCTGCAATGATCATGGTCGCCTCATGAACGATTCCCCGGTCACGTTCGGGATTATAGTCCGAAATTAAAAATTTGATCTTGTTAATGGAAAGCCGAAAGACTTTCTTGTATTTTGCCATGATGGCATCTACCGCCCAGGTCTTTCCAGACACGATGGGCCCATTAATGATGATGATGAATTGATTCATATAAAATAAGTGGTTTTGATTATGGTTTTGATTAATGCGATCGCTCGCACGTGCCCAATGTACCATACTTATGAATATTTGACAATGGTCCCTTAATGTTATATTCTCTTTTCCAGAAAACCTATTCATCCACCAAACCCGAATACGCCATGGGTACTAAAAAGAAACATGCCGGCTTTCCGCTCTTCAGCATCCTGTGTATGATCCCGTCACCGTTCATCATTTCGATGGCACCGGGAAAATGGTCCTTCCTGGGATGGATCCCCTTTGCAATCGGACTGGTCTGGTGGATCATTTCCCAAAGAAACCAGCCCACGGAGATTGCCAGGCCACCGAAGATACGAGCGCGAAAAAACTAAATAATAAGACCCCTTTCGAGGGGAATTATTATGGAAAAACTTTTCTTTCCATTAATTGACAACATTTATTATTAGTAATAATCTCACTGATAACCAAAGACTTTTTTGCACACTAAAAACTTAACACCATGAATAAAAATTTTGTTTTTGCCCTGGGCCTTACTTCGATAATAGGTACTATCGGTATATACCTCAACCTGGCCTTTTTCACATCAGGCACGAGCCTTACCCACCTGTGGCATGCCGCTATTCTTTTTCTGTTCTGTTATCCCTGGAAGATAGGAAAAAATGTCTATTCACTATTCGGGGGATTCAATTCCGAAGGGAGCGTCTATTCGCTAATCGCAATCTTCCAGCATGCAAAGGAAGATGCTGTTAGTATGATGGGAATTCTCCAAATCTCACAACAAGGAGAATCTATCTGTATAGTAGGAGTTATGCCTTACCAAAAAGGCGTGCAGGTCCGAATGAACGTGGGAGCAGTCTTTTTCCAATGGTCTGCTGTTAATTCCCAGATTGGATTGGGCATAGCATTTTTCCAACGAGCTGGTACTGAAAACGGAAAGGCACGAATGGTCGCAGGCATTGTCTTCCATCAGTATGGAGGAAGAGAAGCCTGCCAACTTATAGGGATAACCCTCTTTCAATTTTCCATCCTGGAAGCTTCGCAGTTTGTCGGTTTTACCGTCGTACAGGGGGCAATAAAAACCTCCCAAAGCGTGGGCGTGGTGATCGCCAGCATGTCTAGTGTTACGGAGAATGACTTCCTAAGCATTGGCGTCTTCCAAAGTAAACTAACATAGCAGTTCTTTCAACAAAAAATGCCTCTCTGATTTTATTAGAGAGGCATTTTCACATCATGAATTATTTCAGCTTCCACACCACAACCCGCGCAGGTCTGACAACCTTGCCACCCATCTTGTAGCCCTTCTGGATGATCTTCGCGATCGTGTGATCCTGGGACGCATCGTCAGTATCAACCGTTTCCATCGGTTCGTGGATGTTGGGATCAAAGTCTGCACCGACGGTGTCAATCGGTTCGATGCCGTAATCTTCCAAGGTTTTGTGGAACTGGCCGTGGATGTATTCGATCCCGACACGCCAGTTCTTGTCGACAGATTCCCAGACTTCCTTGTTCCCCATGGCCATGTCGAAGCTGTCGAGGATCGGCAAAAAATCCCCTACCACGCGCTCCACAGTCTTTGTCTTTGTAGCGTCACGCACCTCGTCGAATTCCCTTTTGAGATTTACGTAGTCAGCCCGGCTGCGCTGAAGAGCCGTAAGGGTCTCACGGGATTCCAATTGAGACCGTTTCAAGTCGTCGCGAAGCTTCTTGAGCTTTTCCTTGTCCTTTTTTTCGTCGCCCACCCAGTCGAGTTCCTCGAACTTGACGTCGTCTTCGGTATTTACGCCTGGCTCCTGGTAGATTTCGTCTTGCATAGTACCGTCATTATACATATTTTTGGCAAGGAAAAAAGCCTTCACAACGGCTGATAAAGAAAGAATAAATTTAAACTTTTTATCAATTGACCCACCCTGCGAAAGGGATATACTGACGACCATGAAAAAGGAACAAGAAAACAATTTCACGGATCGTGACAAAAAGCTTCTGGAAATGATTCAGGTCATGATTAACGAGTCAAAAAACCATAGCGAGATTTTGTCATACGGAATCGAGGAAAAGATAAAACTTCTTGCTGAAGGATTGGCAATGACAAACGAGAATCTGGAGCGTTTTAAGGAGTACGTAGAAGAACGATTTAATAAAGTGGATAGCAATCTAAACATGCTTATTATGAGGGATTCTCCTTCAAGATCTGAATTCGATGTTGTTAAGAAACAAGTACGTAAACTGGATAAGGAAGTATTCAGCTAAACAAAAAACCTCTCCTCCTCCGCTAAAGCTGCGGCGGACGAAGAGGGATTTTTTGATAAAGGAAGTCGTACGACTATCGCTTTGACCACTGGCTGCTCTTTCGAGCCTTCTTGTGACCGAACTTTCGTCGTTCCTTCGCGCGAGGGTCTCGCTTGAGGAAACCGAGCTTCTTCACATCGGTCTTGAGCGTCGCGTCCGTTGTCGAAAGCGCTCGCGCAATGCCGTGCCGGATAGCTTCGGCCTGGGAGTGAATTCCTCCACCCTTCACCACGATGGTGATAGTGTACTCCTTCACGTCCTTCGGCTTCTGAAGCGCCTCCATGGCAACCTTCATAAGTTCCTTCGTAACGAAGTAGACCTCAATCGGCTTGTCATTGATGACGACCGACGTCTTTGCAGCTTCGGTCAGTCGAACCCGTGCGGTCGACGTCTTCCGTCGTCCGATGGCTCCGATGTAGTTTTGGGATTTGGTAGCTGTCATACTTAGTCTTTCATGGTCAGGTGCTTGAGCATCTGGTCACGTAGTTTGTTTCGGGGAAGCATTCCGCGAATGGTTCGCATGACGACTTCCTTCATCCCCCTTCGACCGATCAAGTGTCCACGAGTCTCGTGCTTGAGTCCTCCCGGGTATCCCGAGTAGGTCACGAATCCCTCGTCTTCCAATCGTCGCTCGGACAGGTCGAGTTTCGAGATGTTCTCGATCACGACGGTGTCTTCGCTCACTTTATTGGGTGCAAAACCCGTATCTCGCTTTCCCCGCAAAATGCTTGCGGCTTCGCTTGAGACACGGCCAAGCTTCTTTCCTGTTGCATCAATAATGTATTGCATAGCTGTGTTTAGTAAATAGTAATTTCAGACCTCTCCCCGCTCCTTCGGAGCGACCCTCTCCTC
>CAIXMG010000072.1 GCA_903920485.1 uncultured bacterium | reverse complement strand
TCCTGACGGAGCGACCCTCTCCTCAATGAGGAGAGGGTCGACGCCGGAGGCGGCGGGGAGAGGTTAGAATCTATGAAGAAATATCTTGCCATATTGCTCATATTGATCGTCGGAATGACGGGAGCCTCCCTGACCTATGCCCAGGGAACGTTCGACGTTCCGCCGGGGCTGCCCCAGGTCATTTTGACGCCGGTTCCCGGTGCCAGGCCTGAGATCAAGAAGTCAAAAAAGGCTTCCAAAAAGAAGAAAACCACCAAGGTTGCAAAGACCGCAAAGAAGAAACCCTCAAAGAAGGTCGTTGCCAAGAAGAAAAAGAAATAAGCCACGAAAACATCCGCTCGTCAGCGGATGTTTTCGTGGTCGTTACTTTGTAGTTCCGGCCGTTGAGGCGTCGGAAGATGAACTGGTCGTGGTGCTTGAGGCATCAGCCGTTGCCGATACCGGTGGAACGGTTGCCGATGCGTTGGGATCCACAGAAATATGGTATGTCGTCTCGAGGCTCTGGGTAAGCTTGGTCTCGTCGATGGCCTGTTCGGCATTCTGAAGCGTAACCAGGGCCGCGCTGTAGGATCCTTGGTCGATCTTCAGCTTCGCGTCTTGCACCAAGGCGGCTGCTGTGGGATTTATGATAGGTGCCGGTGTTGCGACGGTCGCGGCCGTGGTCGCTGACGTATCCGGTGCCGTAGTAGTACCCGTGGCAGATACCGGGCCTGCTGGTGGAACCGTGGCATCTGAGGCATCGGTGACAGTTACCGGAAGAGTAGTCGTTGCAGTTGTCGGTGTCGTGTCGAGCTTGGCCGTGATGTCTGCAAGCTTCTGCTCGGTCGCGGCCGTTGTGTCGGCGTTCGGCTTGTTGAGGACGATGGCCTCGTACTTCATCCTCTCGAGGCTAAGGCTTTTGGTCGAGGCTTCGGCGGCAAGGACGAACGTTCCGATATTCTCGTTCGTGTTTTTTTCGATGGTGGCGAGAATCTGTCCGTTGCTTGAAAAGGTCGTCTCAAGATTGGTTGTCGTTGCCAGGGCGTATTCGGGATCTACGTTCTGAATCTGGGTTGTCGATGCCTGGATGGCCTCGCGCGAATGCTGAAGTCCTGACTGGATAATCTGGGATGCGCTGTCGTCAAGTTGGTGGTTTACGGCAAGCGTCGTTGCCTCGTTGAAGCGCGTCTCGATGCGTCCTGTCTCGAACGCGATCCGTGCCTGCGGAGTCTTCTGCGCATTGGCCTTGAAGTCCTCGATCCATATTTTCACGCCGTAGAGCGGTTGGTTGGGAAGTGCCTTCGCTGCCGCTGCCGTAACGCCGATTGATCCTCCCAGGACAATTACCAGGGAAGCAAGGGCGACCATCGCATAGCGAAAGGCGTACGGCGAAAGGAGTCCCGACTTTACGGGGTGCTTGGTCGCATAACTTATCAGGGTCTGCCTGAGGGCCTGCTTTTCATGAGGCTTGAGGCTTTGCGCCTGGAGCCATGATGCGATTGTTTCGAGGGGGTTCTTATTCATAAGCATGGGTGTCGTCGTCTTCAAAAATTTTCTGCGCGTATTTCTGGGCGCGATGGATGCGGACGGAGATGGTGTTCTCGGACTCCTTGTAGACATTTGCGATCTCCGCGAGAGTCAGTTCCTGGATGTACCGCATCACGAGGATCTCATAATGCTGGGAAGGAAGGTTCTTGAGCCGTTCCATCATCTGCTGCCGGTCGATCTCGGTTCCGGCGGGAACGTGTTCGGTGTCGGCAAGTTCGGCAGGAACTTGGTTCTCAAGGATCGCGTCGAGCGACTCGAATCGTTTCTTTCTTCGGTAGTCGATGATGAGGTTTCGGCAGGTCTTATACAAAAATGCCCGTCCCATATCGATGGATTTCCCTTTTTGGAGATAATCCCACGTCTTGATGAAGGTCTCCTGGGCGAGGTCGAGGGACAGTTCGCGGTTCCTTGTCTGGGACAGCGCAAAACGGAAGATTTCGTCGCTAAACGCATCGTAGAGTTCCAAAAAAAACTTGTGAGCGTCCGGATGGTTGTTCTTCATACAGTATGACGAAAAAGGGGGCAAAATCTTACCGACCTCTTAAATATGCTTGCAAGTATAGCATACGTGGTATACTTGACCTATATGCAGCCCCAACAGGTTATTATTGTAGGAGGAGGATTCGGCGGAATAAGGGCTGCCCTCAGTCTTTCAAGGAACCCCTCCTGTCGGGTTACACTGATCTCGAAGACGAGCGCGTTCGAATACTATCCCGGGCTTCACAAGCTGCTTGGCTTGTCGCACCATGCGGTCGTGTCCATCCCGTATGAAACGATCTTTCGCGGGAAAAACGTTTCCGTCCTGTGCGAGACGGTGACGGGAATCGATGCCCATCAGAAAACCGTTACGACCGATCAGGGAGCTTACTCGGCTGATTTTCTCGTTCTTGCGATTGGCAGTCAGACGGAATACTTCGGCATTGCGGGATTGCCGGAAATGGCCTTCGGATTCAAGTCCGTTGCGGAAGCAGAAAAGCTTCGCGTTCATGTCGAGGAGCTTTTTGCAAAACATATTAAAACCGACAAGGCGGAGTCCGTTGTGGGACTCCACATGATCGTGGTTGGAGCAGGTCCTAACGGAGTTGATCTGGCGGGGGAGCTGGCATCATTGGGCCATATGCTTGCCAAGAAGTACGGCATCGTTGAATCCCTTTTAACGATCGATCTGATTGAGGCGGCTTCAAGACCCCTTGCCATGATGTCGGAATCGGTCAGTGCGCGCGTTGAAGCTCGCTTGAGAAGTCTCGGTGTGAACGTGCTCTGCAACCGTGATTTGAAAAAGGAGGATTCATGGACGGTGACGCTTGCCGATATGACCTTGGGAGCGAAGACGCTCATCTGGACGGCGGGCATTACCACGAACGAACTGGTGAAAAAAATTGATGGATTGCAGCTGGTTAAGAAGAACCGCGTCACCGTCGACGAGTACCTGCAGGCAAAAGGTTTCCAAAACGTTTTCTGTGTCGGTGACATTGCGGACACGGCTTATTCCGGACTTGCGCAGACCGCACTCTATGACGGAGGGTATGTTGCTCACGTGATCAAGCAGAAGGTTGCGGGACAGCGGTTTCATTCGTACGTGCCGAAGCCCGTTGCCTACAATATCGGCGTGGGCAGACGGTGGTCAGTACTTGTCATCGGGAAATTCACGTCGTTCGGGCTCTTTGCCTACGGCATGCGGACGCTGATCGACATCAAGTTTTTCTTATCGATCCTTCCGGTATCCGAAGTCTACAGGCTCTACGTTCTCAAGAAAAAGACCAGCTAGGCTGGCTTTTTTGTTGAATACCCTTGGTTAGACGGAGAGGGTGCCTACTTCTTGGTTTCCTTAACTTTCTCCAGCACCTTCGGGATCTTTTTGAAGTCGCCCATCAGCGTTTCCCGCATGCCGCCGTTGTAGAGTGCCGCGGCGGGATGGTAAAGGGGGAAGAAGTATTCGGTCGCGATGTTCGGAATTTTGCGGTGAACCAGCTTTCCGTGTGCCTCTGAAATCACGAGTCCCGGCAGAAAATGCGTCATCGAGTGTCGTCCCAGGAAGACGATCACGTCGGGCTTGATGAAGTTCAGTTCTGCATGAAGCCACGGCGCGCATTCGTGCTTCTCGTGCTCTTCCGGATCGCGGTTGTCGGGCGGGCGGTACTTGACGATGTTGGTGATGTAGATGTCCTCGCGCTTCATGCCGATCTCAGCCAGCATTTCCGCCAGAAACTTCCCGGCAGCTCCGATGAACGGACGGCCTTCCTCGTCCTCTTTCTTGCCAGGGGCCTCGCCGATGAACACAATCTTCGCGTCGGGATTTCCGTCGCCAAAAACCGGCTGGAGGGCCGTTTTTTTCAGAGCGCACTCGCAGGCCTCGTTCTGCTCCCGCTGGATTTGGTTAAGTTCCTCGGCTCGGGTCATGGACTTATTTTATCATAAAAAAACACCCGGAGTTAACCGGGTGGTTTGTGCATTTGGGCGTTTTCAGGTCAGTTCAAGTGACTAGGCTGGTTGTTTTGTTCTCTTGTCGACAGGTCTCTGAACGGTTGGTGTGGCAGTGTGACCACCATCACTAGTTGAGAGATTTCTGAGCGAGGGAGCAATTTCCACCTTCCTTTTTTCATGGGGATGGCCCAACTGTTCTGCCACGTGGCTAGCATGCGCACTTTGCCTGAGCAAGTGATCATGCTGGGTTACGAAGTGGCTGAGACGTACGGTAGCCACGATGCTGCAAGCGAGACTTAAACTGCTTGCAATGGTATACCCTATGAGGTCATAGGTAGTGGGGACATAATGCAGCACGAGGCCGAGCGCGACAAGGGTGGTCGCAACGGCTAACGTCAGGATGAACCTGTTTTGCTTGAACCCGTCTTCGCCGATGAGGCTTCCGGTAAAAACGATTGCTGCTGAAAAACAAATGAACGGTACGAGGACTTCTGATAATGTGTAATACATGTGATGACTGTTTAATTTTGGGTTTAAGATAAGATTGTAAAAAGGACAGACGCCTTGACGTTTCAAAAATGCACAATTGAAAAACCAAGACGGTTGAACAGTATAGCACGTATACAAAAAATATGCAAGTCGTGCAACATATACGGGTTTTATGCTATCGTAAGGGCATATGTTTCAGAAATTCGTCCTTAAAAAGCTTATCGGCAGCAAATTGAAGGCTGCCGGCATGAATGAAGAGCAGGTCGACCAATTATTGGAAGTGGTCGCAAAAAACCCTGAATTCTTCAAGAAGATCCAGGCTCAAGTCGATGCCAAGAAGAAGCAGGGCATTCCCGAGCAGGCAGCCATGATGACCGTCATGAGGGAGCATCAGGGGGAATTGCAGAAGATTCTGGGAGGATTGAAGAAGTAATTATTATGTCACTCTCTATCGGAATTGTAGGGCTTCCCAACGTGGGCAAATCGACGCTGTTTAATGCTTTAACACGAAAAGGCGTGCCGGCAGAAAATTATCCGTTTTGTACCATTGACCCATCCGTGGGCATCGTTGCCGTTCCCGACGAACGCCTGTACAAATTGGCTGATTTTTCGAAAACACAGAAGACTATTCCTGCCGCAATCGAGTTTGTCGACATTGCAGGACTGGTCGCAGGAGCATCAAAAGGCGAAGGGCTTGGTAATAAGTTTCTCTCGCACATCCGTGAAGTAGATGCGATTCTTGAAATGGTGAGAATTTTCGCCGTTGCTGATGGTAAGGAATCCATCAATCACGTCTATGGCGAGATCGATCCGTTGCGAGACATCAAAGTTATCAATATGGAACTGATCCTGGCCGATATGGAAACCGTCGAGAAGCGCATTGGGAACTTGCAAAAGGACGTAAAGCGTGGTGACAAGATCGCGGTACTTGAAGAATCGGTGGCGAAGCGCATCCAGGAGGCGTTGCTTGCCGAAAAAATGGCGAACACCGTTGTCCTTACCGACGAGGAAGTGAAACTTGCCAAGCAGCTGAACCTGCTGACCATGAAGAAGTTCATCTACGGATTGAACAAGCGATCAGGTGGCAAGAACCTTGATGAGACCGATCCTGAAACGTTTAAAAAAATCTGTAAGGAGATTGAGTCATACGGATCCGAATGGGTCGTCATCGACGCGAAGATTGAGCATGAGCTCTCTGATTTCGAAGGCGAGGAAAAGGCCATGATGCGCGCCGAGATCAGTCAGGGTGACGATGGGATTGATACCTTGATAAAAAAGTCCTACAAGCTGCTGGGCCTTGCGACGTACTTCACCACCGGCGAAAAGGAAACGCGAGCCTGGACGATCCAGGCCGGCTGGACGGCACCAATGGCAGGCACCGCAATCCACAATGACTTCAAGGACAAGTTCATCCGTGCCGAAGTCGTCTTCTGGAGCGACCTCATCGAATCGGGGTCTATGGCCAATGCCAAAGCGAAAGGCTTGGTTCGAACAGAAGGGAAAGAGTATGTCGTGAAGGACGGGGATGTCATGGAATTTCGAGTGTAAGTTTAAATAAGTACGTAAAATGGGCGATCGAATTTGATTCGATCGCCCACTGCGTTAATTTTTTTTTCACATAGAACCTCGGAAGGCTGCAGAAGAGGCTATGTTGTTAAGGTAGTCAACCATCACTCTACACTTACGTGCCTCTGATTCTTTGTTGCGACGCCATGCTTTAACTTGTGCCATGGTACCGGGATAGGCTGTCAGTGTGTGCTCTCTATTATCGTATATGCCAATATACGAAAAGCGAGTCTTTTCACCTTTGACGGCTCCTTGAAGAATTGAAGGTCCCAGTTCTGGATCATCCTGTGTAAGTGTAACTTTGCTCATACCGTGTTTTCGGTCCCAGAGATAAATAGTCTCGGTAAAATACAGTAATGTTTCGAAATCGATCTCGCAGCCTTTTTGACTCGGACCAAATTCCTGGAATATTACAGTTGCACCTAGTTCTTTGGCCAATGCTTCGAAAGCATTAATAACTAAAGTTTTCATTTTAAAAGAATTTCTTTCTTGCACCGTGCAAGGTCGAGAGTATTTGTTGCAAAAGCATTCATTTGGGTTTCTCCATTCCCACCATATCTGCTCATTAAAGGAAGCAGAACAACCTAGGACTAGTTTATCATAAATAAACATATATGTCAAGTACAAAATACCCCTATTTTGTAACGTTTTTGCTATACTTACCCCATGAATCCACTCGTAAAACTTGCCTCATCTCTTCGGTCGGGAATTTTCTTTTTGGCAGGGAAGGCACCACTGCGGACCATTCCAGGAGGCGATGTGGTCGTGTCACCAGCGCATGGAAGAGTCATTGAGGTTCGAACCGTGGAAAACGACCACATCATTTTCGAGAAGAAAGGTGTCATCAACCACGTCATGATTCCGGAAGTGAAATTCCCGGCAACCTTGGTATTGATCGAGATGACACCGCTTGACGTCCATGTGCAGCGCGCGCCGATCGACGGCACCATCATCCGCATGGATCATTATCGCGGGGTTCACCGCAGTGCCATGGGTCACGAGATGCTCGACATTGTCGAGGAGAACGAAAAGATGGTCGCCTTGTTCCAGAACGAGCGAGAGATTGTCGGTGTTGTCCAGGTTGCCGGAACCCTGGCGCGCCGCATCCGAAACCTGCTTGAGGTCGGCGACCAGTCTGCAAAGGGCGGCATCTACGGACGCATCAAGTTCGGCTCGCAGGTCGTCGTTATCGTTCCCGGAGGTCGTACCGTTTCCGTGAAGGTCGGTGACCGCGTCATCGACGGTGAGACGATTCTTGCAAAATAAAACCCCGAACTTGTCGAGGGGTTACTTTTTCTTCTTGTCGACATTCGACTGGTTCATCAGCGCCACGACTTCGTCCATCGTGATGTCGTTCGGATCCATCGTGTCGGGCAGGTAGGTTCGCTTCATGCCCTGACGGATGAAGTTGCCTGACTTTGACTTCAAAATCTGGATTTCCTTTTTCGTCTTGGGATGAATGCCGACGACTCGGAGGAGTTCAACACCCTTCGGCAACAGCTTTGGTGAGTTGAGGACGGCGACTGCTTCGTCCAATGTTACGGTATATGGATCAAGCGGTTTCTTCAATGATCGGAATTCGCGGTTGCGACCGACGTACGGGCCGAAGCGTCCGACGTTCGCGATGATGAGTTCGCCCGTTGCCGGGTCGTTGCCCAGATCCCGTGGCAGTTCGAGGAGCTTCACCGCAATTTCGAGTGTTACGTCCTCGGGTTTCATACGGGGTGGCAATGATGCGCGCTTTGGCATTTTAACCACCTCAGGTTCGAGTGGTGCGCTCCCCTTGATAAGGGGAGCTGTCCCGAGGGCCTCCGAGGGACTGAGGGGTACGGAAACTTTCTTACGAGACTTTTTTACTTTCGGCGCCTTTGGCGGCATCTTGCCCAATTGCACATACGGACCAAAGCGCCCCGTCAGCAAATAAATAGGTTCGCCAGTCTTCGGATGGATGCCGAACGGATGTTCCTCGCCGACTTCCTGGCCTTCCAGAGTCAGCGCCCCGTCACATTCGGGATAGCGTGAGCATGACAGGAATTTGCCAGATCGTCCCAGCTTGATTTCCATCGGTGATTCGCATTTCGGACACTTGAATTTCGGGTCAGCCATCCCAAGATTCGTAATCTTGGGAATGGACTCCTTGGATTCGACGTCTTTCAGGAAAGGCCCGTAGAAATCCTTGAGCGTTTTTAAGTACGTCGCGGTTCCTTCCGCGATATGATCAAGCTTGTCTTCCATATCGGCAGTAAACGTATCGGAGATGTACTCGTCGAAGTTCTTTTCAAGGAAGCTTGATACGACATCGCCGGTGTCGGTGGGGAACAGGGTCCGTCCCTCCTTCTTTACGTATTCGCGGTCTTCCAGCGTCTTCATGGTGGAGGCGTACGTCGACGGTCGTCCGATGCCTCGGGCTTCCAGTTCCTTTACCAGGCCTGCTTCGGTATAACGCGACGGTGGCTGGGTCTGTTTGCCGATGGCTTCCAGGTTGATCAGCTTCAATTCCTCGCCAATGGCAAGTTTCGGAAGTTCGACGTCTTCGCCGCGTGCTGCGGTATCAACCGTGAGCCAGCCGGGATACAGAAGGCGTGATCCGTTGGCGGTGAAGTCAGGGAATTCGAGTTCGGCTCCCCCTCTTTTAGAGGGGGCTGGGGGGTGTATGTTCGCGACGATTTTGGTCTTCAGCATTTTTGCATCTGCCATTTGTGAGGACACCGTTCGTTCCCAGATCATCCGGTACAGTTCCTTCTGCTCGTCGGTGGCGCCGGCTGACAATTCGTTGAAATGGGTCGGGCGAATCGCCTCGTGGGCTTCCTGGGCGTTTTTTGATTTCGTCGCATAGGTGCGGAACTGCGACATGTCCTTGCCGTGTTTCTTTTCAACTAGCGCATGGATCTGTGCATATGCCTGCTGTGACAGGTTGGTGCTGTCGGTACGCATGTACGTGATGTGTCCCGCTTCGTACAATCGCTGGGCAACCTGCATCGTGCGCGACGGCGAAAAGCCCAGACGCGTGCTGGCCGTCTGCTGCAAAGTGGAAGTCGTAAACGGCGCACGGGGAGCACGCTTCTGTTCGGATTCCTTGATGTCTGTTACGATCCACTGTTCTGTGCGTCCGATCTCGACTATTTTATCTACGTATTCCTTATCACGAGGCTCTTCTACGCAAGTAAGACGGAGTGTCTCCCCCTTGTAGGGGGAGTGGCCGGAGGCCGAGGGGGTATCGAAGAGCCCTTCCAATACCCAAAAATCTTCCGGAACAAACGCACGGATCTCACGCTCGCGTTCCATGATGATGCGAAGGGCGGGGGACTGTACTCGCCCTGCCGATAATCCGTAACGAACCTTTTTCCAGATAAGGCCAGAAAGGTCGTATCCCACCAGTCGATCAAGCACGCGACGCGCTTCCTGGGCCTCTACCAATTTTGTATCGATTTCGCGCGGATGCTTCAGCGCTTCGGTGACGGCTTCCTTGGTGATCTCGTTGAAGGTCGCGCGTTTGATGGGGGCGGTGACCTTGGAATCCTTCAGGATCTCCTTCAGGTGCCACGAAATGGCCTCGCCTTCGCGGTCGGGGTCGGTGGCAAGGATGATCTCGTCGGCCTTGCGTGCCAAGGTCTGCAGTTCGGAAATGACTCGCCCTTTTCCGGCAGAAACTTCATAATGGGGAATGAATCCGCCAGGGATGTCGATCGCATCCTTGTTCGACTTTGGCAAGTCGCGCACGTGTCCGATCGATGCGCGCACGGTGTACTTGCCGTCGAGGTACTTTTCAATTGTCTTCGCCTTTGACGGCGACTCGACGATGAGGAGTTTCATAGGATTACTATTGATAACATATATAGCGTGAAGTTTGCAAATCATCGAACCTCTCCCTGCCTTCTCATGTTCGTCGTATCTCTCCGTTGTTCTCCCTCACAAGCCCCTTCATCTCCATCTGAGACAGGAGGACGTTGGCTTTCGAGGTCGGCAACTCCATTTCTCGAATCAGGTCGCCGCGGAACTTGGGACGCGACAGAAGTGCCAGCACGCCGGATTCTTCCTCGGTACACAACGAAAACAGATCGAGGGGTTTTGTTTCTGTGACATGAAATCCGAGTGCTTCGAGCAAGTCGATGGAACTGGTGATCGGGATCGCGCCCATTTTTATAAGTGCGTTCGATGCTTCTGATCCGGGGTCGAAGATACTGCCGGGAACCGCAAGGACGTCACGGTTGTAGTCGGTCGCAAGCTTTGCGGTGATCCTGCTTCCTGACTGATGAGTTGCTTCCACAAGGAGGGTTGCGCGCGAAATTCCGGCCATCAGGCGATTGCGACGCGGAAAGGTCCATGTGTTTCCCATTTCGTTATCGGGCTGTTCGGAGATTAGGCATCCGCCCGACAGGAGGATCCTTTTGGCAAGTTCCATGTGCTGTCGGGGATAGATTGATTTCTCACCAAGTCCTGATCCCGGGAATGCAACAGTCGGTAGTCCTGCATCCAGTGCTGCCTGGTGCGCGATGCCGTCAATGCCGTGGGCAAGTCCTGACACGATGACGACGGGGTATCCCTTGAGGCCGGAAATCAGATGGCGGCATGCTTCCTCGCCATACCGGGAACATTTGCGCGATCCGACGACCGTCAAAAACACCAGGTGGGGCTGGTCGGGGAAAGTGCCGCGAATTGATAGCGATTTGGGCCTGTCGGGAATCTCGCCAAAGTATTGGTCGAGCAATCGCCCTGAAAACTTATAAATAGGAAAGTCGTCCATACCGTTATCATGATAATGATGGGGGATCATAAAACCCATAAGAAAAAGTAAAGAAATAGTCCTTTGACAGTAATTTAATTATGAGGTAAGATGATTGTCGTTCACTATTTTTTAATGTCCTTTTTAAAATTTAAGATCATGAATTACGATCAGTCACCAGCACCTGGAGTTAGCACGGGAGAAGAAGCTAGCAATGACAAAACATTCAAACCCTTTTCTTATCTCGCTTTTGAGGAAAAGAGCCACAAAATCTCAGGCATTATGACCCTGCTCAAAACACGGCAACCTGGAAAGGGAATGCTTTCTGTGAAGCTTAAGGAAGGGGTTCCCGAGAATCAGCTTCCTCCCAAGGCGGTAGTAACCGAATATGCTGAGAAGCCAAATCACGTGATAGGTTTCCTGCATGATGGTACGACAGCAACGGAGGGTCATGCTGCAAGCATATCCTTCGGAGGCTTTAGTCTCCGCAAGGCAAACATCCTTGCTGTCCACGAACACGAGACCGGAGTCTTGGTCTGGTAAACACCTAAAACCAAAAAAACAAAAAGGGCATCAATAGATGCCCTTTCGTATGCGCAAAATATACAAATCCCACTTTTTTTGCTATAGTGCCACTATTATGTTGGACATCAAATTCATCCGCGAAAACCCGGAACTTATCAAGGAAGCGTCACGCAAGAAGCACCTTGCCTTCAGCGTGGACGAGCTCATCGTCGCAGATGCGAAGCGACTTGAAAAGTTGTCATTGGTCGAGAACCTCCGCAGCGAGCAGAACCTGGTTTCGGACAAGATTCCGAAGTCCACACCAGAGGAACGGCAGGCGCTGATCGCGCAGATGACACTCCTTAAGGAAGACCTCAAGAAACATGAAGAGGAACTCAAGGTCATCGTGAGTGAGTGGCAAAAACTAATGCTTCGAGTACCTAACGTACCAGATATTTCTGTTCCTGAGGGTGAGAGCGATGAGCAGAACATGGAGGTTCGTGAATGGGGTGAGAAACCAATTTTTGATTTTCCTGTAAGAGACCAGATGGAACTTGCAGAAATGAACGACCTTGTTGATTTTGAGCGAGGAGTAAAGGTTTCTGGTTTCCGTGGATACTTTCTTAAGAACGAGGCAGCTTTGATGTCGATGGCACTTTGGCAGCTGTTCAATGAACGACTTGTCGCAAAAGGATTCACGCCGATGATTGTTCCTTCGTTGGTTACGCAAAAGACACTCATTGGTACGGGTTACTTGCCAGGTGGCGAAGAAGATCTCTATCGGACCCAAGATGATATGTATTTTGCAGGAACGGGGGAAGTTGCAACGATGTCCTATTATGGAGACGAGATTCTCGAGCAGTCTCAACTGCCTATTAAGATTGCCGCATTTTCACCATGCTTTAGACGAGAGGCTGGAGCTCACAGCAAGGATACGCGTGGTCTTGTTCGCATGCACGAGTTTATGAAGCTTGAACAGGTGGTTCTTTGTGAGGCTTCACACGCAACTTCGGTTGAATTGCATGAGCAGATTACTGCAAACGTAGAAGAGGTGCTTCAAGAGCTCGGTCTTCACTATCACGTTGTTGCCAACTGCGGTGGTGATCTTGGTCAGGGGCAGGTAAAGAAGTATGACATTGAAGTTTGGATGCCTTCGCAGCAGAAATATAGGGAAACTCATTCCGCATCATATTTCCATGATTATCAGGCACGACGCTTAAACATTCGGTATCGTGATGCCGATGGAAAACTCCGTTTCGTTCATTCTCTTAACAATACGGCAGTAGCAACACCTCGCATTCTTGCGTGCATCTGGGAACAGTACCAGCAAGCCGACGGCAGCATCAAGGTCCCGAAAGTCCTTCAAAAATATGTCGGAAAAGAAACCATCAACCGTATTCAATAAGAACTCGGAACAGCGTCGCAAGACCCGCACCAAGTGGATCTTCGCGGTGGTGTTTTTGCTACTGGTCCTCGTTGCCGGAGCGGTGGCATTTCTGCGCAAGAGCGAATTTCAGATTTCAAGCATTCAGGTCACCGGAACAAAGGCCCTTGATCCCGACGAGGTGCAGCAATCGGCGGAGCGGTTCGTTTCTGGGAACTATGCCATGGTCGTTCCTCGGACCAACGTGCTGCTTTTTTCAAAGGACGGCATGGCAAAGTTTCTGATGTCGAAGTTTCCCGGCATCGCGTCGCTCCATGTCTCGTTCATTCAAAGAAACGTCCTTCAGGTTTCGATTGCGGAAAAGAGCGCGTCCTTCGTCTGGTGCGACGCGGCTTCGTGCTATTTCGTCGATGATACGGGACTCATTTATGAGGAGTCGCCACGGTTCAGTGACGGCGTGTTTCTTGCGTTTACGGGAGCAACCTTGAACGTTCTTACTCCGCCGATCGGTTCGCGGTTCGTGCCTGTGCCGGTATTTCAGTCAGTGCTTACGATGGTGAATCAGCTCACGGGATATCCGCTGGAAGTGGTCGGCGTATCGTTTCAGGATTCCGGCGACATCGCGTTTCGGTTCGACGAACTGAAAGGGGTACCCGTGAACCCGAATGCCGTCTTGATGGTCGCAAAGGACACGACGGCCGATACCGTGACGCAGGACCTGGACCTTCTGACCGCGGATACGACGTTCTCGGATGATCTTGCGGCCGAGCCATCGCAGCTTCAGTATATCGATGCGCGGTTCGATGGAAAAATATATTACAAGTTCGGAACAACCGCATCGTCCCCGGTGGCCTCAGCGTCTTCCGCTTCCACGACTCAATAAAACACCCCCTAATCCCCTACACCCGCTTCGCTTGGATCGATTTCCCCTCGGAAGGGAAATCGTCTAAAAGAGGAGCAACCGAACATGGCTAATTTTTGGAAAAACTTAAAGACCCCTTTTTTCTGCCTTGCCCCCATGGCGGACGTTACTGATCCTGCATTTCGGCGGATCATTGCAAAATACGGCAAACCGGACGTGATGTGGACGGAATTTGTTTCTGCTGACGGATTGGCTCATCCAAAAGGACGCGAAAAACTCATGAAGGATTTGGAGTTTACGGAGGCGGAACGCCCGATCGTCGCGCAACTGTTTTCAAGTAATCCGGACAACATGCGTGCCGCTGCGAAATTGTGCGCAGAACTTGGCTTTGACGGCATCGACATCAACATGGGATGCCCCGATCGTACGATCGAAAAGCAGGGATGCGGCTCGGCGATGATCAAGACTCCGGACAAGGCGGTGGCGGTCATTCGTGCCGCAAAAGAGGGGATTGCAGAAGCAGGCAAGGACATTCCGTTGTCGGTAAAGACTCGCGTCGGATACAATTCCGAAATCATCGACGAGTGGATTCCGGTGTTGCTGAACGAGAACCTGCAAGCGATTACCATTCACGCGCGTACGCGCAAGGACATGTCGCTGGTTCCCGCGAACTGGGACTATGTTGCTCGCGCCGTAAAGATTCGCGACAAGGTTGCGCCGGATACCGTCATCATCGGAAATGGCGACGTGCAGGATGTGGCTGACGGACTTGCGAAAGCGGTAACAACGGGGTGTGATGGCATTATGATCGGGAGGGCGATTTTCGGGAATCCTTGGATTTTCAATGCTGCCCCTCTCCTCGAAGAGGAGAGGGTGGACGGCATAGCCGGACGGGTGAGGTCTGTCAGACACCCCCTAGCCCCCTCTGAAAGAGGGGGAACAGAGCCTGGGTCTGATGATTACGTCACCAAAGAACGTTATTGGCTGCACAACCAGCCCTTTGTGGACCTCAAGGAAAAATTCAAGGTCATGCTGGAGCATACTCGGCTGTTCGAACAACTGCTTGGCGATGTAAAGAACTTTGCCGTGATGAAGAAACACTACAAGGCGTACTGTTCGGGCTTTCCCGGTGCCAAGGAACTCCGCATGAAACTGATGGAGACGCACAATGGCGACGAAGT
>CAIXMG010000071.1 GCA_903920485.1 uncultured bacterium | reverse complement strand
TAAGTATTTGAAAAGAGCCTTGCCTTAACCGGCAAGGCTCTTTTGACTGGTTCACATTTTATTCAATGGCAGCCTGAGGAACAACGTCTCGCTTGCTCCATGCCAGGTATATCACCAGGCAGAGGATTGCTCCCAGAAACAGGAAGCTGGTGCCGGTGGTTCCCAGTCCAAGTCCGCCATCGGTTCGTGCCTGCGAAAGATAGTCTCCAATCGAAGCGCCAAGCGGGCGAGTGAGAATGTATGCCAGCCAGAATCCGATGACCGCATTAGTCGATTGGAACTTGTGTCCTTCGGGAAGTAGCGCTTTGACGCAATAGTATAGAATCGTGACAAGTGCAATGGCTCCGGCAAAGATCCCGAGTGATACGAGGTAGCCCAGATTGAACTGTTCCGCGATCAGGTCTCCTGCGGCCGTTCCGAGGGCGAATGTGAAGAGGATTGCGAGCCAGTAGAACCCCTCCCGCGTTCTTGTGGTGATGCTGTGGATGGAGAGGGTTTTTTCCTTCCAGTACCAGACGGCAAAGGTGGCGACAAGTGCCGCGCCAAAAACGATGGTGCTGGTGAGCAGGGGGACGTTGAGGTTATCGCTGAGATTATCAGTGATGAGAGTTCCTACGATACTGATCAAGACAATGGAGAGCCAGTAGATGCCGGGAATGTATTTTTTTGCCCTGAACTGGAAGTAGAGGACGACGGCCAGAATGACTGCCATGATGAGTCCCGTGTACACCTCGCCGAGGTTGAGGGTGGTCCCCAGGAAATCGGCGAATGTTTCCCCGACGGTGGTGCATAAGACCTTGATTACCCAGAAATAGACGGTTATCTCGGGAACTTTGCTGAGCATGATCTTTCCCCAGGCTGATAAGCTTGTCCGTTGCGAAGTGGTAGAAACGTTCATGATGATGATTGGTTATTAATAGCAAGCTGCAGTGTAGGGCTTTGAACATGACGATAAGATGACGATTCGGAACGAGAATGCCACGGTGAGCACCCACGGTTGTTTATTGACATAATCAGGTGTAAGTGCTATTTTCATTTCAGATGTTATGATCCCAACATTTGTTGGGATCCAATGGCACACTTTTTCAATTCAAAAAATCAATAGACAATGGAACGAATATTTGTAGTCATCAGGCCAGACCTTCACATGTCGCTCATGGTGGCCATCCTTTCTTCGAAAGGCACCTCTTTGTCATTTGGGGTAGAAGTAACCCTGGTAATAAAGGGCAAGACACAGGAAGGCAAGCTGATCCTTTCAGAAAGAAGCCTTCTGTGGCACGACCCGGAAAAGACTGTATTATCGGTCGTCGGAACAGTGGTCATCGATGGAAAATCATTTTTCTTTAACGGCATCTACGAACGTGAAGGGGATCACGAGTCCTGCTGCCTCTTGGTCCTGAATTCTAAGGTCTTCGAGATCAATGTCAGCAAGGAGGAGTTTGTGAGCTTGGCAAAGAAGTACTGCGAAGGCGCAGACATTCCTCTTCGGGAGGACGGATCCATCACGGATGATGTATTCCCGTTCTTCGTGCCGGCATCGAGAGGTGCTGGTGCTCCTTCTGGAACACTCAGAAGCAAGGGCCTCGATGGTGTTGAGATAAGCACCATCCTCCTCAGGGGTTTCTTTCCGGTGCTCGATCACGGGGAGGCGTGCTTTGGCAGGTTTATCGGCGATCACAAGATAAGGATCTACACGAAGGAAGAAATGTCTCTCACGGTGACAGACACCGTGCATGCTCTGTGAAGGCTCATACCATGACCAATATGCTTTTAAAAACCGTCGAGTCATTCGGCGGTTTTTTGTTTGTTTCATCCAGCAGTCGGGACTCTTTGGCTTTTGTCTCAAAAGGAGAGTATGATGTTAAGTGATGACAAAACCAATCCTCCTCACCATTTATATCATGGTCCTTGTTGTCGTCATCGTCATCATCGACGTGCTGTTTTTCAGGGGCCAAGTTTGGGAACGACTTATGGCGAACATCGGCATCGTCCTGGTGTTTGGTGCCTTCTATTTAAGGTTTTTGAAATAAGGAAAAGGAAAAACCGCTGGCACAAGCAGCAGTTTTTTCTTGGACCATTTTTGCTAGTAGTTAGTTATATTCCAGCTTTCGTATTGAGGACCTCCGTCGATAAAGAGACTCGCGACGAGGTAGTTTTTTGATGACGTTGCAAAATAGTTGCTTATCTGTTGTTCAAAGTTTGTATCGACGTTTGGCTGGAGCGACATTTGGGCAAGGGTGGTTGATGCCCCGTAGTATTCGTTGCCGCTGCTGTCGGTTCCGGGGACTTCGTTCTTCGTCCATACCCAGTAAAGGGTTGTCGGGTTCTTCCGTAGGTGGCGGAAGGGGCGGTGAAAGAGGCGGCGGTCCCGTAAGCATCAACCGCAATACCGTGACCCTTACGCTTGCGAGCCCGGTTCCTTATGGAGACACGGTCACCGTAAGCTACATTCCCGGTACGAATCCAATCAAAGACATGAATGACAACCCTGCCACAGAACTGGACGACTATCCTGTGTCGAACACGAGCCCTGTGCCTTTCTCGCTTTTGTCAGCAACCGTAAATGGTACTGCCCTTACGATTACTTATGGTACCGCCCTCGACGGCGCGTCGGTGCCAAATGCCAGTGCGTTCACCGTCGATGACAACGGCAGTCCTGCGGCAGTATCAAGTGTTGACATCACGGGGTCGACGACAGTACTTACCCTTGATGATCCTATCCCATCGGGAGACAGCGGCGTGACCGTAAGTTACGTCGTTCCCGTGTCGAATCCAATCAAGAATTCGCAAGATACGAACATGGCTTCCTCGTTTTCCGACCAGCCTGTCACCGATGACGCACCGCCGAGTCTTGTGTCGGCAAGCGTCATCGACACGACCCTTACGCTCGAATACGATGAGCCCCTTGATACTGGTTCAGTGCCTACGACGAAGGATTATGCCGTAAATGATAGCCGAAGCGCTGTTGATCCGGTAAGCGTAAGCGTTGACGGTTCGGAAATCGTCATCACCCTTGATTATCCGACAGCGTACGGTGACACGGTTACGGTTGATTACGCACCTGGCAGCAATCCCCTCCTGTCCTTGATGGGTGACAGTGCGGCGGTATCGGGTATCGCTTTCCGGTCAATCCGCTGTCAATGACAACGTCCAAAGTCCTCCCTTGGCAGGTTATTCCATTGTTTATACTGCCGGTCTCGGAGGAACGCTCTCCGGTTCGAGCTTTCAGAGCATGCAACCAAATGGCGACGGGACTCCCGTCACCGCCATCCCGAATTCTGGTTACCGTTTCGCGGGGTGGTCCGACGGCTCGCAGGATAATCCAAGAACGGATGTTGATGTCACTGCCAGCGCAGACGTCACTGCGAACTTCTCGCTGATTCCAATACCTGTCGTGACAACGCCTCAACCATCGGGAAGCATTTCCGGCGGTCAGGCTTACGTTTGCATGGACCCGAAGGCGACCAACTACGACACCTATTCGTCGGCAGGAAACACAGGATGCGCATATACGAAAACGCCTTCCCAGGTTATTCCTGCATCATCAGCAACAAGCATGCTGTTCACGAAGAATCTGAAGGCGTTCCAGAAGAGTGTCGGCCTCGCCTCCGACGGATCGTTCGGACCAAAGACAAGAGCGTACGTGAACGCGAATCAGTAATCAAAAAAGCCCCCGTTGAGGGGCTTCATGGTTGTCGATACCGTCAACAAACGTGATTGAGATCAACGGTGAGGGCAGCCTGCCCAGCAGCACGGTCGACGATCGCCTTTCAAAAGTTTGTCTTGCATTATTTTGACATGACGTTCCCGCGTCTCTTGTTTTTTGACGGATTCAGTCCAGCAGATCCACTCGTTGCGCGCGAGCGGGGTGATGTCTTCCCATACCTCCAGCACGGCGGGTGCGGAAGTGAGCATTTTTCGCAAGTCATCGGGAAGCTTGTGCACCGTTCCCGCGGAGATCTTTTTCTTGGTCATAGAGTCATGGTATCAGATTCCTTGAACGGTCGCTATCACGAAATTCTTTGGGAACATGAAAACTGTCCGAAATGTATTTCCTGAATTTTCTTGCCTTTTCAGGGTTGTGCTCCACAGTGATGGTAATTAATCCTGATTTCTTAAAGGCAACTCCCAACCTCTGTTGTAGCTCTTTTTCACTTGTTGAGGTTTTGTAAACGCCATCGATTACTTGGGCGAATGATTTTGAAACTCGCGTAATAATGACATAGTGGCCTTTAGTGCAAATATGATCTCTACGATTAATTGAAGCTTTTGCATCCAGGTGAATTTGGTTGTATGTAGATATTAACGTTTTCTTTGTTTCCTTATCGCATGCGGAGTCTCCACCGATAACGGTATACCCATGGACACGGTTTCTCTCAAGGGATTCGTAGAAAGCAAGCTCACTCTGCCTTCTTTCGGGAATGTGTATCCAAAACTGGTGCGCCATGAAACAGAATAAGGGGGAGTGGCCAACTTCGTCCTCGATGTCGGTGAAAACGTGTTTCCAAAATGCATCCGAGTGGTCGATTTTTTTAAATCGGTAAATGGTTTGATCGCCGTCCTGCAATTGAAACAGGGGACGTTTGGAAATCATTCGCAATAATTTGCCAGTCCAAACATTGTTGATGGAATAGGTCTTTTTTTGCTTG
>CAIXMG010000070.1 GCA_903920485.1 uncultured bacterium | reverse complement strand
GCCTCGTGCCACTCTACACTCACTGCGCTCGGACCGATTTCCGATCGGAACGGAAATCGCCCCTTGCCAGGGGGAGACAGAACTCTGAACTATGCTTGCTAAAAAGAACAGAATTGCAACCGAATATTTTCCTGAGGTGACTCGCGGAAAAACCCTTCAAAACGAGGCTTTTCGCGTGGTCATAAAAAAAGACCCCATCCTTACGGAAGCTCGTTGTGCCGTTATCGTTCCCAACAAAATTGCAAAGACGGCCGTTTTGCGCAACAAAATAAGGCGCCAGGTCTATCAGGCTCTGGGAAACCTCATACCTTCCCTGCCTGTTGCGTTCATCTCCGTTTTCCCAAAAAGGACCGATTTCAAGGGTTTTGACATGGTGTCAGACCTCAAAGCACTGATATGTTCAAAAAAATAGTCATTTTTCCAATCAGGGTATATCAGGTCGTCCTCAGGCCCCTGTTCCCCAGTTCCTGCGTCTTTCATGCGGGAGGGTCGCTCGGTTGTTCGGACTACACAATCGCTGTTATCCGTAAATTCGGTCCGATAAAGGGTGTCTATCTAGGCATAATCAGAATTTCCCGATGTCATCCGTGGCAGAAAAACACCTACGATCCTGTTCCTTAACCACCCCCTAACCCCCATAAAAGAGGGGGAACCCGAACCTTATGCTATAATGGCCTCCTATGTTTCACACCATCTTTTACGTACCGCTGTATAACGCGCTGATCTGGTTGACAACCCTTTCAGGCGGATCACTCGGACTTGCGGTTATCGGGCTTACGCTGCTCGTAAAACTGATCCTTTCCCCCCTTTCGTACCGATCCATTGTGTCCCAGGTCGAGCAAAAGCGCCTGCAGCCCTTGGTTGAGGAACTTAAAAAGAAGTATCCCGACCAGAAGGAGCAGTCTCAAAAATTGATGGAGCTGTACAAGGAACACAAGACGAACCCGTTCGCCGGATGTCTCCTGATTCTGCTTCAGCTGCCGGTCATCATTGCGCTCTATCGTGTCTTTCTGTCGGGCGCGGCAGTCGTTCCTGCGGATCTCTATTCGTTCGTCCACGCGCCGGCAATCGTCCACGCGATGTTCCTGGGAATCAATATGTCGTCGCGAAACCTGATCCTCGCGATCCTTGCCGGAATCTCCCAGTTCCTGCAGATGCAGTGGTCTCCTGCCATGCGCAATGCTCCCGGAGCCAAAGCCGTTCGATCGGAAGACATGGGAACAAACATGGCAGCCAGCATGACGCAGTCGATGAAATATACGATGCCGATCATGATCGCGGTCTTCGGGTATGCTGTTCCTGGTGCTGTGACACTGTATTGGATCGTCTCGAACATCTTCATGATCCTTCAGGAGCGCTATGTTGAAAACCGGATGGCCAAGAAGGCAAAGAACAACGTGGTTGTGATCAAAGCCTAATAATTTACGATTTAGTCTAAGCAAAAACCGCTTTTCCCGCTTGTACCTTTCCTGCTCGCAGTCTGCGCAGAAGAAGGTACGACGCGTGAACGCGGTTTTTGCTTACCTCCGTTTGATCTAGTTCGCTGTCAGTCGATATGACCACAGGCTTCCGTCCGTCTTGTTGATGAAGTAGAGATAGTTTCCGTCAGGACTCACCTGGAGGTCTTCCGCGTCAAACTGCTGGGTCGGCGAGAACAGGTTGGTCGTTGCGCCCGTTGTCGTGTCGATGGACCAGAACGCGTCGTTGAAGGTCACGTTTCCCTGGTACCAGTCATCAGGATACTGTCCATCGGGAATGGCCTGCGGAACGGCACAGATGGCGACCGTCGCGTTTTCCCAGGTGCACTTGGCAGGAAGGGTTGCGACTCCGGCATTGCTCGTTTGTCCTGTCGTTGTCGAATAAACGCTGAGCTGGAGGCTCTTGGCAGTGCTCTGGCCTTCGAGAACTGTGGTACCCGTAGGATTGACCAGGGTGGTCAGGCCTTGGACCGGCCCGAGGATCTTCTTGAATGATCCTGTCGTTGGGTCGAGGAAATACAGGAATCCGTCTACTTGCTGACTGGCAAGGGTCGTCATGGCGATGGTCGAGGAGTTGAACCATTGCGGCATCCATTCGGTAAGGGGCGATGCGAAGATCGAACCTTGGTGGGTGCCGTCAGAAGATGAGCGTATTCCCGTAATGCCAGTATCGTTGGGAACAAGGAAGAACAATTGGGTCCCATCGGGAGAAACC
Source organism: uncultured bacterium (assembly GCA_903920485.1). Classification (GTDB taxonomy): domain Bacteria; phylum Patescibacteriota; class Minisyncoccia; order Phycocordibacterales; family UBA1006; genus CAIXMG01. The sequence goes on along the minus strand of CAIXMG010000070.1, from coordinate 3,752 downwards.
GTCCCCCGGCTGATGTTGGAAGGAAGGAATGTCCCTACCAATTTCTGGGCGCCCGAATTCTGCTGTTGGAAGCTGGCCTGAACGGAAACACAGTCGGCATTCACGGCATCAAGGGTGGCCTTGTCGTATGTTCCCGTGGTCGCGATGCCTAAGAGCTTTTGGAGCGGCATGAGGGCGGCCTGGATCTTTTTCCCGAAGCCTCCGTCAACGGTCAGGTTAAGTGCGAGCTTCTGGTTCAGGTACTTCTGGAACTCCTTAACCTCGGGCCCCTTTGACTTTGCGGTAAGGAGCGTTGTGAACGGCTTTGTGCAATAAGCGAGGGTCGGCTGCGCAGGCAGGGTTCCTATGAACGAGTCGATTGCCTGTGTTCCGGCGTCCCACGAGCGGAATGCGACGGTGTTTCCAGAATTGGCGAACCAGACCTCTTCTGCGTCGGGAAATTGGGTGTTGGTCTTTTGGGTGACAACGATCGTGTCGGGGGTCACCTCGGCATCGGCCAGGAAGCCGTTCTGCTTTGCGTTGAAGCGCACAAAGTCGCTGGGGGTGCTGGTGGAAACGAATGTCGTCTTTCCTGTCTTGTCGTTATAGGAAGGCTCTGATCCGACCGTGTTTGAAACGAATGGATAAAAATTCGTGACGGGATAGCCGGCGATGACGCGAAGCGGATCCTCACTTGCGATGCTCAACGGGTTGCTTGATATGGGGCTTGAGGCGCTTTGGCTGCTGGCTGTTCCCGTTCCCGTCGAAGGGGTGCTTATCCCGTTGCCGAAGGGAAAAAGATTTTTCTGCTGCGCCTGTTCGGAGGCGTTCTGGTTGTGCCTGACGAGCAGGAATGCGACAAGAGCGACAAGGAGCAGGATGATGATTCCCACAATGACGATCTTGCGCACGTTGTAGTTTGTTTCTGGCATGCCTTTTCATTCTAACACAAAACCCGCTGGTGCAAGCGGGTCTTACTGTCCGATCTTCGTTTTCTGGGAGCTATAGGACTGCTGGTTGGACTGGGCATATTTCCCTCCCGCATACGCATTCGCATAAGGGTCGCTGATAGTACCGCCGGAGGGGCCATAGGTCGAGAATACGCTGCTGCTGAGCTGGAATAGTCCGCAGTAACTGTAAGCATTGCAATAGGCCTCGTAGGACGGAGTACAGGAACTTTCAATTCGACACATGGCAGTCAGGGTACCAATGTCGGTGCCTGTATCCGTGGAAGCCCGAGTGAGGGCAGCGCTGATGGTAGGATCAATGGTTGTCGTGGCGTCTTTCGCGGCTTGGACCTTTTCGCCCCAGTACTTCAGGAAGTTCGAAGGTGTCACGCTGGAAGTGCCGATCAGACGCTGCATATCGGAAAGGTTCACGTTATTGGCCATGTTATTGTTCACCTGGGTTGCGTCACCGCTGATAAACGGCGTCGAGGACGGGACCGTAGTGTCGCCCTGTTTTGCTGCCCAAAGAATCGACGGGGCGCCACCCGGACCTTGCTGGTGATAGAGGTAAGCGATAAAGGTCGGATCGCTGTAGTCGGTTCGATCTGGCACTCCGCCCAGTGCTGCAATGTTGTTCTGAAAGGCCGGGTTCTTGCTGTTGTCGGGCACAGCATTAAGTGATGCGGACGTTACTGTCGGCGTCAAATTCAACAGGTCAGGATTAATCGTCTTCAGGATCACATAGACCGACAGGATGAGCAGGAACCCAAGGACGGTCTGAAGGATTCGAGACTTCGTCGTTGTTTTTGTGTTCACATTATCCGTCTTCATGTAGAGGATCCCCTCATAGACGATCATCGCGACGGCGAGGACCCCGCCGACCCCGATCCCGAGCGCGATGAGGGCATTGATGAGCCCGCCGAGCGAGTCGGATGACTGGAGCGTGTTGAACTTCTGGCCCAAGTTCCCGGCTGCGGTATTAAGTGCCCCCGAGAACCCCCCGAAGAGGGCGTAACACTTCCCTGTCTTGTCGCCGTTACAGGCGGTTTGGTTGCCGGTGCTGCCGGCCCCGTTGTCGGTTACGTTTGCGGTGTTTGGGGCGACGTATCCGGTGTCGGACACGTACCGCCAGTCTTTCCCAAGACAAGTTCTTGGGAGAAGAGCATTGATGGTACTACACATATATTCGAGCTTTCCCAGGTTTTTCCCTTTCGTATAGTAGTCATCATTAGCGATGACCACGGTTGATGGTGAACCAGTCTTGATGTTGTTGTGGGTACTTACCAGCAGATAGATACTGCAATCAGGGCTCGTTGCGGTCTTGGCAGTATCGGCATTTAAGCCCGTGTAACAACCATCTTCCCCTGCTGTCATCACGACCTCAAATGACCCGGAGGGGGGAACGATGATCTGTTTGTAACGAAGCCCCGCCAAAGCGTCCCTTGCGTGTCCCCAGAGATTCTCAGCTACGAGTGTCAGGTAAAGGCTAGCCCCCGGACCGCTCGGTTTGGCGCATCCGCTTGTCGTAATGTTAATTGTGACCGTATTTGGATTATTATCGGTGTACCAATACGGCCAAAATGTCGTTTTCCTGGAAGGATTAATTGGGTCGGTAAATTCTTGTCCGGGATTCTGGCCGACAACCTGACCGGTTTTATCGTCAACAGTGGTCAGTGTCGCCGAGGTTACGGTACAGCTCGACGAACCACTCCCAGCACTTTGCGCACCTGTCATTCTGGTTATCCCGACAATGCCTGAAATAACCAGCAGCAGGCCGAGGGCAACCAATGAAGTTTTCTTGAAGATGTTCATAGCCTATTTCGAGTTAAACACGATGCTGAGGAGGTTCGACGCCTGTTGGAACACGCTGTTCGGGTTGGTAATGGAAAGTCCCAGGTTTGCAGTTCCGGATCCTCCCGGGTTCTGAAGAGTGAGGGTCTGGGCGTCGTTTGCGTTGGCGATGGAAACCGGATTGTCGTTCATCGTCCAGGAGAAGCCGAGACTGTTGGGGTCGCCGCTTGTCGTGGAAAAAAAGTAAGGTTCGGCGACGACCGTCGCGTTCTTTTCGGTAAAGTACAGAGAGTCGATCGCGGAAGGTTCGAGGAGGTTGGTTACAGGGTCCTGCTGATAAAAGATAATTTTTGGGTCGGAGATTGGAATATCAACTGACTGCTCGGCTTCGACGCTGTCACCCGTGTCCGAGGCCGTCACGTCAACGTTTTCGGTCATTCTGAGGTTGCTGTTTTGAAAGGTGAAAGAATCCTTGCCGTATCCTGTCGCATCAGGAACTACGTCTCCGTTGCGCTGCCAGTTGTAGACCCCTGTAGACGGATCAAACGGCACTGATGATGACAGGGTGAAGTTAGGGATGGCGACCGCCCTGATGATCCCCTCGCGGGAAGGAAGCTTTTTCCCTTGATAAAAAGGTGGTACATAAGAATTAATGGCCTCCCAGGTGAGGGTCATGTCTTCAGGTTCGAACGTGACGGTTTTCGTAAGGGTGGTAGTTTCCAGCTGGACAAGGATGGAGACGGTAATTTGTTGGCCATAATTCTTTGTCTGGACAGTCGTGCTCAGTTGTCCTATCCCACCGGCAACCTTTATTCCGTTGACAAGCCATGTCTCGTTGTGACGGTTCAGGTCGATGTAGTCACTGTCGATCGTAAGGGTCACGGGTTGAAATGCTCCTGGGTTGGCAGGATCAAGGGTGAGGTCAATGTCGTCCGAGGTTGGTCCGGTGTCATAGCCGCCTATAGAAAGTTCATTGGGGACATTGTTTCCAATCCCGGCATTTTCGCTAGCGGCGGCACCCTGGTCAAAAGCGGC
>CAIXMG010000069.1 GCA_903920485.1 uncultured bacterium | reverse complement strand
TGTCTCCCCCTGGCAAGGGGCGATTTCCGTTCCGATCGGAAATCGGTCCGAGCGCAGTGAGTGTAGAGTGGCACGAGGCCCTGCGAGTGACGAGGGGGTACGGTGAAGGGGGCAATATTTAGACTATACCACAAAACCCCTTTCGGGGTATTTCGTGCTTATACGGCAAGCTTCGATCGGCCCTTCTGGCGTCGTCGTCGGATGACGTTTCGGCCGCTGGTTGTTGCCTGGCGGTGAAGAAACCCATGGGTTCGAGCTCGTTTTCGTTTGTGGGGTTGGAAAGTGAATGACATACGTGCCGGGAGTATTACATATAATTTAATATTATGCAACCCTTTTATGAGGAATTCTTTACATTTTTTAAATCCCGTGTGTTTTCACATAGTACACATACTTATCCACAGTTCTTCTCTTTGAAAAAGATTTCTCATGTGGAAGACGTGGTCTCTCAGACACCACAAGATGCTGTTTTTTCACCGCTTGCCCCTGATGCACCCGAAGGGTATACTTATCCCCATATATGCAATCCGATCCACAAAAAACCTGGGACCAGGTCCTTGCCGAAATGGAACTTGTTATTCCAAAGGCAACCTACATGACATGGTTCAAGAACACCCAGGGGGTCAAGGTTGAGGACGGGGTATTCTTCGTCGGCGTGCCCAGCGACTTCTACCGGGAATGGCTGCACAACAAATTCAACAAGGAAATCACGCGCATCCTCCGCATCCACAACGAACACATCCGCAGCGTCGAATATGTGGTGTCAAAGAACCCTCAGGGGCAGCAGGTCGTTGCCAGCAAGAAGGTGCCGACCCACCAGCCGACTAATGCCAAGGAACTTCCACTCGAGGCTCCCGTCGGAAAGAAGGACAACCTTAATCCAAAATACACGTTCGAAAATTTCATCATCGGTCCTTTCAACGAGGTCGCCTATTCCGCAGCGCAGGCAACGCTTCGGCAACCGGGAACATACAACCCTCTCTTCATTTATGGATCAACGGGACTTGGAAAGACTCACCTCATCCAGGCGGTAGGGAACGGCCTCAAGGCAAAAAATCCCAACCTTTCCATCCTGTATGTAAACTCGGAAAAATTTACGAACGACATCATTTCCGCGATCCAAACAAACAAGATCGCATCACTCAAGGAAAAATACCGTGCCCACGACGTGTTCATCATGGACGATATCCAATTCCTGTCAGGCAAGGACAAGGTGCAAGAGGAACTCTTCCATCTCTTCAATATCTTCTATGACAAAAACCGCCAGGTCATTTTCTCGTCGGATAAGCATCCCAATTACATCCTTGGGTTGGAAGACCGTTTGAAATCAAGACTTTCTCAGGGAATGATCATCGATGTGGCAAAGCCGGAATACGAATCGCGCGTTGCCATTCTCCAGGCAAAGACCAAGGAACACGGTCTCACCATTTCGCATGAGGTATTGAACTTCATCGCATCCAACGTGGAGGGGAACATCCGTGAGCTTGAAGGAATCTTCAATACGCTGTTGGCGCAGATCAACACGAAGGGACGTGAGCCGAACATCCAAGAAGTGAAGATGCTCATCAAGAACAACATCAAGCCGAAGAAGAACGTTTCCGTCGACGAGATCATCGATACGATCGCGCATTTCTACAACCTTGATAAGGAACTGATCTATGAAAAGACGCGCCGAAAGGAGATTGTGCGTGCCCGACAGGTGGCCATGTACCTGCTTCGTGAGGACTACAACATCTCATTCCCTTTGATCGGACGAAAGATGGGAGGAAGGGATCATACCACCGTCATCCACTCGTGCGAGAAGATCAAGCACGAGGTGGTGACCGACGCGGAACTTGCCCAAGAACTGGAACAGATCCGCGCGATGCTCGCGGTGTAATCCCCCTCTTTTAGAGGGGGTGGCCGTAGGCCGGGGGAGTACTGTGCATAACCCTGTGAATTGTGTGTTAGAAGATGCTTTATTTATTCTCCATAAGTAGGGCATTTTTTGTTGGAAATGTCGTATAACTTTTTCCAACAGAGATACCCTTTCCGGTATTCCCCAAGTTGTCCCCATTGATACCTGGAAGAGTTTCGACTCCTGCTCTTGAAAAACAAAGATCATTTACTATCCCCACTTTCCCCATACCTAATAGTAATAAGGTTTTGGTATAAAAATCTAATAATCATAACTTGCTCACTGTGCAACCGGAGGGTATACTGCCCCCATGAAAGCAGAATGTCTTCTTGAGAAACTCAAAAGTGCAGTAGGTCAGGTAGAGAAGGTTTCAGGAAAGAACCTGACTCTTCCTATCTTGGGATCTATTCTGATCCAGACCGATGACGCGGGTCTTATTTTCAGGGCAACCAACCTGAATATCGGCGCCGAAGTGAGGATTCCTGCAAAAATCACGGAACACGGCAACGTTGCCGTACCTGCCTCCCTTTTGGCCCAGATTTGCGGGGGGCTTTCGGGTGATGTTCCTGTTTCACTTGAAACGATCAATGAAAACCTGGTAATTACGACCAAAACCTCAAAAATGACCCTTAAATCAATGGCAGCTGATGATTTTCCTATTCTTCCCAGGATAGAATCGGTGGAAACCTTTGAAATTCCAACGGAACAGTTCGTTCAAGGGATAAAATCCGTGGCCTACGCCGCAGCGGTTTCCGACATCAAGCCTGAAATCGCAAGTGTTTATCTGTATTCTGATGCCCAAATGCTTGTCTTTGTTGCGACGGATGCATTTCGCCTTGCTGAAAAGAAGGTGCCAGTTAAGGGAATGCAGCAGTTTCCTGAAATTCTTCTGCCCGTAAAGAATATTGTCGAAATAGTAAGGATCCTTGGGGAGTATTCAGGTCCGGTCACGGTTTCGGTTGGTGAAAACCAGGTTGCTTTCAGCAATAGTAACGTTTATCTCACCTCGCGTCTGACGGGGGGAAGTTATCCCAACTACCGCCAAATCATGCCGGCATCCTCAAAAACAGAGATAATCATTCTCAAGGCAGACCTACAAGCTGTCCTCCGTTCAATTCTCGTGTTTTCTGACAAGTTCAACCATGTTGATTTGACAGTAAACCCGGCAGAGAAGACTTGCGCGATCACTTCACGAAACGGCGATACAGGCGAAGGAGTGGTAAACATAGAAGCTGCTCTTTCCGGTGAACCCCTTGAGACCAGAATCAGCCACCGGTTTATTTCAGACGCGCTGCAGTCGATCACCACCGATTCGGTATCGTTTTCCTTCACAGAAGCAAATCGTCCAATGATAATGAAGGGGGTCGGTGATCCGTCATTCACTTATTTGGTGATGCCGGTCAACCGATAAACACCCCCTAGCCCCCTCTAAGAGAGGGGGAACCGAACACCGATATGGAATTAAATTTAAAAGCCTATTTAGGCAAATTCAAGGGAGCCGTTCCGCATGAGACGAAGGTTCGTAACGCGGTCATTACCGCTGTCCACGAAGTGCTCGGCATTACCCTTGAGAGGTCCAAAATTGCCGTCTCACGGGATTCGGTATCTATTTCTGGACCAGCGGCACTTAGGTCTGAAATTGCTGTAAGGAGGGTCAAAATATTGGCACGGATGAAGGAACTGGAACCGAATCTTATTATAAAAATCCATTAGAAACAAAAAATGCATTCTGGAAATTATACTCCGCCTCCC
>CAIXMG010000068.1 GCA_903920485.1 uncultured bacterium | reverse complement strand
TACTTCTCTATAATAGCATATTATAAAAGATTTGTCAATATTCATCCATCCAGCAAAAAAACCCTTGAAATAGGGCTTTTTTGCAAAGAGCGGTATTACTTAAGCTCTACCTTTGCTCCGGCAGCCTCAAGCTTCTTCTTGAGGGTTTCCGCGTCCTCCTTCTTCATTCCCTCCTTGAGGGTTGCAGGAAGGTTGTCAACGAGATCCTTTGCCTCCTTGAGTCCGAGTCCGAGGGCGTCCTTGACTTCCTTCATGACCGGGATCTTCGCGCCTCCGTCCGAAACGAGGACGACGGTGAATTCCGTCTTCTCCTCAGCGGCAGCGGCAGCAGGACCAGCGACCGCAACGGCAGCAGCTGATACTCCGAACTTAGCTTCGAACAACTTTACGAGCTCGTTAAGGTCGAGTACTGACATTTCCTCGATCGCCTTGACGACTGCTGCGAACTTCGCAGGTACCTCAACATTCTTGATATTATCTTCCATATATTTTTAGACTTAAATAGTAATGAGTTAGGCAGCCTTCTGCTCTGCGATCTTTGACAACGCGATGACGAGTCCCTGGATAGGGCTGTTGATGACGTTGACGAACATTCCCCGGAGGACCGGCGTAGGAGGGATCGTCGCGATCGCGGTGATCTCTTCCTTGTTCATGAACCGCCCTTCGAACACTCCGCCCGTCATGGCCATCTTGTCCTCGAACTTCTTTGCGAAGCTCCAGACTTCGCGAGCCGGGGCCGTCAGGTCAGCCGAGTACGCAACCGCGATCTCGCCGTCCATTGTTGGCATGTCGCCCGTGATTCCTGCTGAAGCAAGTGCTCGTTTGAGGAGGGTCTTCTTGACCACCTTGAACGAGGCACCAGCCGCATGAAGCGCGTTTCGAAGCGTCGTCGTGTTTGCCACGGACAGTCCGCGGGCATGGACGAAGACGATCGATCCGGAATCCTTCGTGATCTTTTCAAATCCCTTGAGGAGTTCCGACTTTTTCTGTTTGGTAAGAGCCATAGAAAAACAAGCTAGCTTATAAATTTGTACCCAATGAAGTGTGGAAACCGAAGTTTCTACCTCGGCAAGAAATTAAGTCCCGAACGTTAGTTGAGGGACGCTTGCTGTCTGTGGTGTACGACCTGGATAGAATACCCGAATTGAGGAAAAAGTCAAGAAGCCCCTTTCCGCATGCGGAAAGGGGCTTTGCTCCTACTGGATCTTCACCGCAGTGATTCGGGCGCGCCGAATTTGAGCGGTCGTGCCATTCGGCCAGGAAGCCCAGTCCAGGCTGATGGTCGTCGACGATGCCAACACGACTTCCTTCATGGCATACCACGGACTGTAAGTGCTCATATCCGACCACAGCTCCCCGTATGCGATTTCCGTGGATCCTTGATAGAGGACGCCGCGTACGCCGGCATTGATGGTCGGACTGAACGCTTCAAAATAGGCCCAGACGATGTAGGTTCCCGTCTGAAGCGTTAATGTCACCCTGGGCTGGAACAGGCTCGATGACGTCGTGCTGGCCATGGGTTCGACTTCCGCGTAAAAAAACGCCGTGGTGGTTGCCGTCATCTTTTTCAAGGTATCCATGTCGAGCGTTTTCACTTCGCCGGAAGTGTCCAGCACCATGATGCGCTTGGGGACCGCGACAGCCCTCGCGGAATCGATGCGAACCGTTCCAGCAACATGAAGGGTTGCCTTGGGATTGTTGGTACCGATGCCAACGCCCTGGGCATCGGCGGGAGGGCAGGTAATCAGCTGGATGAGGGCGACCGTAAGAACGGCAATGATGTCGATGATGATCTTTTTCATAATACTGTTTTTAATTGATGAGAAATTTTCACCATTAAAGCAAAACAGCCATCAAGAAACGCCGAAGAAACCCTCAAGGGTTTCTCAAGAAATCCGACTGGAAAATAAGCCCAAAATAAGTACAATGGTGATTATGAACACCTATCGAAAGTCCCTCCTGCTCGTCGGGGATTTTGCATGCTTCGTCATCGGGTTTTTCGCCTTCGTGGGAATCGCCTTCCACGGCCCGGCACTCTGGAAACATGCCCGCGAACACGCGATTCCATTGACCATCCTCACCGTCATGTGGATCGGCATTCTGTTCGTGTTCAATTTCTACGACATCCAGAAGTCAAAGCCGAATCTCGTCTTCCTGCGGAACTTTTCCATCGCCAGCCTCATCATGCTCGGCATCGGGTTCATCTTCTTCTACATCGACCCTACGACCCAGATCACGCCCAAGATGAACCTTGTCATTTTCGAGCTCATTTCCCTGCTCCTGATCCTGGGATGGAGGCGGCTGTTCTACGTTGCGACCCAGAACGTGTTCCACACCCGGTTTGCCGTCGTGTGTGGTGACGAGCGTCATCAGGTGCTTCTCGACGAGGTTTCCGACAATCCTCACCTGGGATTCCTCTCGATGGGGACGTATCCAACGATCAGAGACTTCCTCCCCCACGCAAACGGCGTGGACCTCCTCATCGTCCACAAGACGGCCGCCGAGGAAACGGAACTCCTCGAAACCATCCTTGCCAGCGACGTCGACGTGATCGACCTGGCGGAAGCGTACGAGACGATCCTTTACAAGATCCCCGTGAACTTCATCGACAACAACTGGGTCATCCATTCGATCAGGAAGCAGAACGATGCGATCTACGCATTTCTTTCGCGCATCATTTCCGTCGTGTTCGCAATTCTGGTACTAGTCATCACGTCGCCCATTTCCCTGGCCATCATTATCGCAATTAAAATTGAAGACCGGGGGCCCATCTTCATCCGCCAGAACCGCACAGGCCTCAACGGCAGCATTTTCAAATTGTACAAGTTCCGATCGATGATCGTAATAGGCGCTGACGGTCAGGCTGAAAACGGCACTGCCGTTTGGGCAACTGGAGGCAAGGACCCTCGCATTACGAAAGTAGGAGCCATCACGCGAAAACTTCATGTTGATGAGATTCCTCAGATGTTGAATTTGTTTAGGGGTGATTTGAACCTTGTTGGCCCGCGGCCAGAACGTCCTGAATTCATTTCTGACCTGGAAAAGCAAATCCCCTATTATTTCATGCGCCACACGATCAAGCCCGGCTTTACGGGATGGGCCCAGATCAAGTTCCGCTACGCGCGAACCGTGATGGATTCGCAGGAAAAGTTCGAATACGACCTGTTCTACCTGAAGAACCGAAACATCTTCCTCGACTTCGGCATCATCCTCAAGACTGCGCAGATCGTCTTCACGCATCTGGAATAACTATGATCGAATACTTTGTCGGTCTTATCCGGAAAAGAAGCGACACCCAACACCTCGTGATGAAAAACACCACTTGGCTTTTTGTCGGGGAAATCGGCACGCGCATCATGCGCGGGATACTGGGGATCATCGTCGCCCGAATGCTGGGGGCTTCCGGATACGGGACATTCGCGTACGCGATGGCACTCGGCGGATTCATCACATTCTTCGACGAGGCCGGCATCAGCATGTTCGTCACCCGGGAACTGTCCAAGGACTCAGGCAAGAAGGAATCCGTATTCAGCAGCGCACTGGTTCTGAAGATGGTCTTGCTGGCGGTCTCGATCGGACTCTTCCTCACGATCGGCCCGGCGGTCAGCAGCATCCCGGGAGCAAGAATACTTATTCCCGCAATGGCCTTGGTGCTCATCTTCGACTCTCTCCGGGGGTTCTTCTTCTCGATCAGCCGATCCGAACAGCGGATGCACGTGGAATCGCAGAATCAGATCGTCACGAACATCCTCATGGTCGGCACGAGTTTTGTCCTGGTCGGACTGTTCCGTACCCCGCTTGCCCTGACATGGGGGTACGCCATCGGTGACGGGGTCGGCTGCCTTCTCATGGTCCTGTCCATCAGGAAATATCTTTTCGGTGTCCGCAAGCATTTTTCAAGAGACCTGTTCGTCCACATCTTCAAGGCTGCATGGCCGTTCACCGTAATCGCCCTCTCGAGTGTGATCATCTTCAATACCGACACCCTGTTTCTGGGGTATTTCGCCACGGCAAAAGAAGTCGGGTGGTACATTGCCGCCAGCCGCCTGATCCAGGCCCTGTATATTCTTCCCTCCCTTTTCGCAACGGCAACCTTCCCGGTCATCGTCAAGAAGATCCCGATTTTCCAGGACTTCACTTCTGCCGTAAGGAAAACACTCGTTGCCGTCATCCTCGTCATGATTCCCTTGATCATCGCGATCGTGTTCGGTCGGCACCTCATCATCAATGTCTTATACGGAAAAAGCTACGGGCCAGCGGCAGTCATCCTTGCAATCCTTTCGCTGTCGTACCTGCCGATCTTCATCAACACCATCCTCAACAATGCGGTATTTGCCGTCGACAAGCAGCGTGCCTTCATCATTGCAAACGTAGTCGGCATGCTCGCCAACGTGGTCTTGAACCTCGTACTGATTCCTCGTTTTCATGCGGTCGGAGCCGCAATCTCGATCGTCCTTTCGATGTGCGTCATTACCATAATCACCTCGTTCCGCGTTCGAAAGCTTACGGCTGGACTAGGATAGAAGATATTCCGTAGAGGATTCAAGGTGCTCTGCCCATGTTTTCTTGCTGACATCGGAAAAGAAAAATGCTTGGTCGGCAAATCGTTCCTGCCAATCCTTGAAGCGTACTGCTTCAGACCCAGCCCAGGTGCAGTTTTTCAATTCCCACGTACGGTTCACCGACAATCATATTACGTACACCAACGCGAACCACGTCCGTCAAGATAATGGGAAGCGGTCGCTTGGCAAAAAAGTTTTTTAGGATCATGGTCTTCCCGCTTCGGGAACTTCCGCCGATAATATAAAGGCAAGACATAAATTCTTAGGCTAACTTTTGATAATTCCATGAAAGCGCTTCCGAAACGCATCCTCCGCAACGGGTGCCGAATAAGTTTCCAGGATCAGCTGCCGGGCGTTTTTTGAAAGTGCGCTTCTTAGGGCATCATCCGTGACCACCTTTTGAATCGTGGTCACCCATCCGCCGATATCGGACGCCGCAACCGTCAGCACGTTCGTGCCGGGAACCGCTCCGCCGATGCCGGCAACGGCCTGTGGCGTGGTAAGCACGGGGATCCCGTATCCCATCGCATCCAAGATTTTCGACGGCGTGCCACCAGCGTATCGAATGGGCGCAACCAACGCCTTGCAATGCCTTACCGCCTCAAACACGCTGGGCACGAATCCCGCAAACGAAACTCCTGAGACCCTGCGATACGTGCCAGGAACATGCCCGCCGCCAACCACCAATAGTTCAAGCGACGGCAGGTGCGCGTGCAGCATGGGCCAAATGTTTTTCAGAAAATAATCCAAGGCGTCGCGATTGGGTTCGTAGTCCATGCTCCCCATGAAGAATATCTTGTCTTCGTCAAGGAGGGCGACCTGTTCGCTGATTGGCGACCCGTGCGCAATGACGGAAAAGTCATCGATGTGCAACCCCTTGAGCAAGTATGCGCGATCGGCTTCCGACACGATGTTGAAGTGGAAAAACGAAGCAAGCACCTTTGCTTCATAGCGCGCCACACGATTCCCTTCCCAGTGATAAAACAGGTTTTCGGGAAAGCGCATCTTCTGATGCCCCTCGGCATAGCTCATGGAAATGGCGTCGTTGAAATCGACAAGGAATCTTTTCTTCTGTCCGCCGGAATAGCGGATGAAGAATTCCGTCATGCGAATCTCGTGAATGTAGACCGCGTCGTAGTCGCCGATATGCGCATCCAGCCATGCCTGCGCGTCCCTGAACCGAAACGCCTCCGCCTGAAGGGGCAACCCTGAAAAAAAGGCGGGGATCGCACTCATGCCGTAGGCAAACTTCGAATGGCAAAACAGGTGCACCTTGCCGAAATTCCTTTCAAGATATTCCACGTCCTCCCTGGCGACAGGCTTGATGCTGACCACGAAAAACTCCACGTCAAAATCCTTCAGAAGTCCGCCAGCGACATTATTGAGAATTTTGTAGCGGGTTCCATCGGTTGCCGGATACGGCATGCGAAACAGCGCCAAGAGGATTTTTTGCTTAGACATGTGATTGGTATTGTTTGGCCCGTTTCCGACGACGAAGGGCGTATGGATACCGGGCAAGAAGCGAACATAATGCAAACCAGTAAATATTCTTCACCCCGAAATCCTTCTTGAAAATCGCCCGGTTCTTGAGGAAGAACCTCCACGTATTTCGCCATACCAGATATTCGAAAATAATGCGCGGCTTGCGCGAGCCGCCGGTCTTGTTCGCAAGCATCTTTTTCAGGTGATACGACACGGTATCGGGAATCATCCACACCGAAAATCCTGCGGCTTTTACGCGCATGAAGAAGTCAGTCTCTTCGCGGAAGACGAAGCCGTTCGAACCAAACTGAGGGTCATACTGGACCTGCTCAAAAATTTTCCGCCTCATCAGCGCGTTTGAGTGCAGATGCGGAACCTCCTGGGCATGATCCACATAACGGTCAAAGTACGCCTCGAACGGAACACGGACAAACATCGGATGACGATCCTTGTCAGAACGTTCCATTGCCTGTTCGAGCGTCTCTCCCGCGTGCAGGTCCAAGCGACGGCCCGCAATGACGTCGGCGTGATACTCAACCATTTTTTCAAGAAGTATCTTAAGGTGGTCCTTCGGCAATAAAACGTCATCCTCGCCCATGAAAATATAGTCATGAACGCATTTTGACACGCCGATGTTGCGCAGTTCCGGCATGGTCTTTTTTTCATCCGGCTTCACATAGAGAACCTTGCCGGGATATTTTCCTGAAAGACGTTCGGTCCATTCTTTCGTATCATCCGTGCTCCAATCATCGACGATGACCAATAGCCCAAGTTCGGATTGGGTCATGTAGGAGTCGATCACCTTTTCAAGCGACAAAACGCGATTGTAGGTTGGAATAATGACGTCGATCATGAAAGTTTGCCGATCAGGCTCTGATAGGCCGCATTGAACGGTTCGATGCTGTGGAATTTCAGTATATAGGCGCGCAGATCTTTTGACAATTTCGCATTTTCTTCGTCGCTCAAACCGATGAGGTGTTCGAGTTTTTTTACGTATGCTTCCACCGTTTGTTCGGAAACGATGCATTCGGCAAACACCTCTTCTTTTACAAGTTCTGGCACCATGCCGACCGGACTTGCCAGAAACGGCAATCCGCACGCCATGGCATCCAGCAATGCATAGGAGCATCCCTCGTGAAGGCTTGGCAGAAGAAACACCTTCGATTCGTTGTAAGCAGCCGCCAACTCCTTTTGAGTAAGTTTTTCGGCGACAAACAATTCCCAGCCTTTGGCATTCAAATATTTTTTCAAACCTTCGAGAATCTCCCTTCCCTTGGCATGTTCAAACCTGCCGACAAATAATGCCCGGTTTTTCTTTTCAAGACTCATCGGAAAAAACAGCTCCGTGTCTGTCGCATTCTGAACAACGACGACATTTTTCGCATGATAATAATGTTCCACGCTTTCCTTGGTTTCCTGTGATACCGCAACGCAGCGAGTCGCACGGCGCGCAGCAAGTCCCTCGAGGAATCCCCAAACGTATTTCTTCATGAAGAACTTCGGCCAATTCCCGCGATCGATGCGATCAGCGGCTTTTGCAAACGTACTGTGCTGTACGTTCACGATCTTTCCGCGTTTAAGATTCCAGCCCAACATGCCGTTGGTGACGCACACGTCGAATCCTCTTTTTTTGGCAATCCTCCCCAGGAAATAACCCAATGCTGGATGTTCCATGCCGAACTTCTTTTTCAACGCAACAATCTTCGACTGAAACGGCGAAAGGTCTTCCCTGCCGATCAACGTCACCGTATGTCCGGCTTTTTGCAGGCCGTCGCGCAGATAAAAACCGAAGCGTTCGAAGCCTCCCTGTTGTTGCTGCGAACTGGTCAGGATGACGACATTATTTGTATTCATGGGCTTGTTCAAGCGTGCCGGTCAGGACCCGGAGAACATTTTTCGCATGCGCTTTGGCGATGGCTCGGTACGGGTCATGCTTGAACAGAGAGATGAGAAAAGCGATAGGCACCTTCACCGAGGACGTCGTGACATATACCGCCTTTGCTGCAAGCACCGTGAAGAAGCCGTAATGTTCCTTGTAATAATGGATCGTTCCGGCATACGACGTGCGAAGTACTGCATCCCTGTCTCGTACTGAAGACTTGCCTCCGGCGTGGACTACCGATGCTGGCGCATAAAGAACGCTCTTGTACCCGATGTTTTTGAATTTCTTTGCAAGGTCAACCATGTCTGCATATGACATGAAGTAAGCCTTGTCGATTCCACCCACGGTCAGATACGGACCGCTGCGCGCCATAAGACACGCTCCGCCAATCCAGCCCACTTCCTTGACCGTGTTTACCTCAAGTCGTTTCTGCTTGCGCTTTTTGACCCACGGAAAGATCTCCATGTACTTTGATTCCAGGGTTTTCC
>CAIXMG010000067.1 GCA_903920485.1 uncultured bacterium | reverse complement strand
TTTCCGCTTTTTCTGAAATTTCGAACCCAAATCGCATTTTTCGCATCATCAATTCGCAACTAAAGGTTTTATAGTCTCTTTCATCAAGCGCAGTCTCTTTACCAAAGAATCAGATTACAAAAACTAAACATTCAAGCTATGAGCCAATCCAAACTGCCCTGGACATCACAACCGGTGTCAGAAGCGCCGGCTGATATCTTCCAGCGCCATAAAGACCACCTCCTATTCATCCTCGCTGCCTACGATCCTCGGATTATTGGGGAACCGGTTCGCAAGATCGTCGAGCATAACAAGCTTTTCGTAAGTACGGGATTTGTAAAAAATCACACCACTAATCCCGATTACGGCGTCAGTCATTACTGCGTTACCCCTGATGACTTTGCAAGAATGAAGGAGAACGGCGAGTTTGCTGATTCAGGAAAGACAGGAGGATTCGACGTAGGACTTACGTATCATGCGCTTGAGCGTACCATAAAGCCCAAAGTCAGCACTGGCCGTCACGCAGTCCTGATTACCACCTACCAGCAGGCCGTGAGACTCAAGTCCGTCTTCCCGTCGCGCAATACCTGCATCATATGGATAAGAGAGGCGAATGGCGCTTTGGCAAAAAAGCCCTTCATAACAGTTACGGCGCCGTCGGACGGTGATGAAGGATTCCTCCTCAAAAAACTGGTGGGTGTCAT
The DNA here is from genome assembly GCA_903920485.1 of uncultured bacterium. Classification (GTDB taxonomy): domain Bacteria; phylum Patescibacteriota; class Minisyncoccia; order Phycocordibacterales; family UBA1006; genus CAIXMG01. Next base: position 1,189 of record CAIXMG010000067.1, on the reverse strand, counting down.
GGAAGAGAAGATTAAAAAGATCGACTTGCCATAATTGCCGGGCAAAAATGCCGCATGAAGTTCCGACACCCGTCGGGCTTCTTTTTTTGGCCGAAGCCGTCTGTGCCGTTTGCTTAACCAAGTTAGAACCTGTTTTGCCAATAAAGATAAGGCTGTATTGTCTCGATACTTTAATCTTGAGACCCTCTCGGTAACGTGGTAGCATACAATTACTATGGAATATCTTAAGGAAATGGGGACTCCCGTGACTTGTCCTGTGGTTATGTTTGTCAGAGATGGAATGATAATGACTGGGCATCGTCACTACCGGAAAGACGGAGAAAAAACTGTTTCAGTTTGGACAATACCAGGAGGAAGGTGTGAGAAAGGCGAAACGATAGAGGAAACACTTCGCAGGGAGGTTGCTGAAGAGGTTGGAGTCAACGATTTCAAAATACTCGATTTTTTAGGGAGGATTGACGGTGCTCATCCAGGCGATATCGTCTATGTCTTCGCTGGGCAGACAGACGAAAATCCCAAGCTGATGGAGCCTGAGAAATTCTCGGAATGGGGATGGAAGCCCCTTGATTCGTTGCTTGAGAACCTAATAAACCCCTTGGCATTCAAACTCGCTAGAGACTTTTGGGATAAAAAAGAATAATGTGCCTAGAAAGTTTTCACTGCATAAATTATTTCTAAAGTAACATTAAACAGCAACGTACTTTAGGAAAAATGCCTTACTTTCTTTAGTCAAAAGCGTATAATGAAACATATGGTTATTAAGCAACCTGAGACTAAGGTTATAACATTGCTCGGATACGATGAGATTTTTGATGAGGCGTTAGATAAAAACGCTGATATTGATGCTTTGATTTTAAAAAATTTGGAAGATATTAATTTGGCAGAAGCTATTGGGTACACCTCTTTCTTGAATGCCGTAATACAGTCTTCCGACCCTGACGACTCTGTGAAAATGAGTTCTGATGTGACGAAGGCTCTATTCGGGAAAGCTTATCGTGGACGTGTTCTGTTCCACAGAGATGGTTTGCTGCGTATGCTAAGCGACCTAATAAACAACGGCTCTATAGGTGGAAGCATAAATATAACTGGTCCAACAAATAATGATAACTTGAAAAAGTACTTAAAAGCCTTGTTGTTAATAGGTACTAAGCTCAACAACGGACAGCCAATAGCAAAGAGGCTCGTGTTG
>CAIXMG010000066.1 GCA_903920485.1 uncultured bacterium | reverse complement strand
TGATTCGCTCACCGTCTTTGCAGGGTCCTTGCCCAATGAAGACTTGATGTAGCCAAGAGCCACTTCGTTCTTGAAGAGTTTTTCCATCGCTTCATCTGATGCAACACCAAGAGCTCGCAACAGAGACGTAATGACGAACTTTCGCTTCTTGTCGATACGGACATACACGACGTTGTCTGATTCGGATTCGATTTCAAGCCAGGCTCCTCGGTTCGGAATGATCTTCGCTCCGAAGTAGCGGCCCTTCTTGGTCTGTCGGTCGTTGAATGAGACTCCGGCCGATCGCGCCAGCTGAGGTACGACGACACGCTCCGTCCCGTTGATGACGAAGGTTCCGTGCGGGGTCATGAGGGGAATTTCGGACAGGAAGATTTCCTGCTCCTTCTCCACGCCGAGCACCTTGTTCTTGAGTTTTACGCGCGCCTTGAGCTCCGCTTCGTACGTGATCTTGTTCTGCTTCGCGAAGTTCTCGTCATGGTCGGGCGCGTTGACGGTCAATGAGAGTATGGAAAGTTCGAACTTCTTTGCGGAATAATCCTGCATCGGCGAAAAATCCTTGATCGTTTTTGCAAGGTCTACTTCGAGGAACTTCTTGTATGATGCCAGTTGATTCTCGACCAGATGCGGGATTGGGGCAAGAGGGGCACGGAACTTGGAGAAGGTCTTTTTCTCCTTTGCACCGGTGTAGCGAACGGCGCTCCCTACGGAAGCACCGGTGTCAGCGGTTTTCTTTTGTGCCATAACAGCAAAAATTGGCCGTGCAGGAATCACTCCCTGCGCGGCTTAAGTTTAAGTCCTGATAATGATCTCAATCAACGGGAACATCTATCGGTACTCAATCGGTTCAGTAGGGGCATCATACACCAGGATGCTTTATTGGTCAAGGGCTTTTCGGGTGGTATGATGGAGAAATGAAGTTCGAAATGGCCCCCAACCCCCGCACCCCCGACAATGACCAGCCCAAGAGAGAAACATCCCTCAGGTTGAGGTCTTTGGCGACCCTGGAAACCAAGCTTTTCCTGGGAAAAATAGAAACTCTCGGGAAAGAGCATCTCAAAGAGATCCTCCCTGGCGAGAAAGTCATTATTGCCGGATCCCATATCAGCGATATGGATATGCAGGTCATTATCAGCCAACTTGGTAAGGATTTTTCCATCAAGGTCTCGGGCCAGTCAACGCATCATTCCTTCGAGACGGACTCCTCCGGCATGACGGCGCAGCTCCTTGCCGGCAAGGACAACTTTATCCCTATCGATTATTCCGGACAGGGCGACCAAAAAAGAGCCGTCCGGTTCAATCCAAAGAACTTTGACTCCATGGCCGAAGCGCTACGAGAAGGCGACTCGGTACTGGTTGCGGCCCATAACCCATCCTCTGGAAAACTCCCGAGCGGTGGCGTCGGAATCCCCTACCTCTCACAGTTAGGAGTGGGAAATTTCGTAATCCTGCCGGTTGCCGTTGATATTAAATCAAACGAGCCCTATCGGGCTGGCGGCGAAATAAAACTCATCAAGGAAAAACCTGACACGGAGGTGCATATTGGCGCACCCATTCGACTTCCCGTCATTTCAGGAATTGAGGATTACCAAAAACTCCTCTCTCGGAGAAAGGAGTCCGAGCAACCGTTGAGTGAGGAAGAAACGAATCGGCTTTCGGTTCTTAACCATGAGCTCAAAGAACAATCTGATATTGTAATGCAGTCTCTCGCCAATATGCTCCCCGAAAAAAAACGCGGGAATTATTAAGCCTTCCACTTATTTTCGGGTATCCCCGACTGCCGGGCAATGCTTTTCATGGTTTTCGGATGAATGGCCCTGGTTCCATGGAATGGAACACATACTTGCCCTACCTTTCCCTCATGGGAACCGATGTAGAAATAATGGCTTCCGTGAACATGGCTGAGCGTGAAGCGGTACTTACTTAAGAATTTTTTGACGTCAAGAAAACGCCAGTTGTTCATTCCTTTTGGCATACTGGTTTATGCGAATGAAAGCGAGTGTTCACCAAAGCTATGAACCTTGATGGGTGAAGGAATTGTCTTCTTGCCTTCCAATTTCTTCCAAAGAGATTCATATTCCGAATCCACAATCTGATTCAATACGTGGGGACGAAGTTTCGCCTTCCGAGCAGAAGTAACGTATCCATTGATTGCTTCATCGAGCATCGCCATAACACCTTTGGCACTTGTCCCCGTTTCTACAATATTGAATTCCAAGGCAACCCCAAACCAGGATTTCCCTTCTTGATAGATAATGGTTCTTACCGAACCTTTTTCAAGAGTGTTCTTATGCTTCATAAGTAATACAAGAATGCTACCACTGGGAGAATCACTTTTCAAGGAGGGTTCCCAGATTATTTATTTCCCGTTTAGAAATCTTTTATTTAATGACCTCCCGCCTTTTCCACGCATTGATCAGCTTGGGATTTCCCGAAAGCAGCACTTCCGGCACCTTGTGCTTCTTGCCCTTATGGATGAGGACTTCCGGTCGTGTGTAGACGTCGTGCGACGAGACGCGTTCTTCCTCACGCGAATCGAAATTGCCCAGAACGCCTGAAACCTGGCGTGCCATGCAGTCGATGCAGACCATGGCTGGCAGTTCCCCGCCGGTCAGGACATAGTTCCCGATCGAGACGTCCTCCATCTTGAAGACCTTCTTGATACGGGCGTCGATTCCCTCGTAGCGTCCGCAGACGAAAATGATGTCCGTGAATTTTGTTACGGCTGTCTTTGCGTATTCCGTGTCGAACATCACGCCTCCTGGCGAAAAGAAAATAATTTTTGCCTTCGCTTTTGGTCGCTTTGCAATGACCTTCAACGCATTTTCAATGGCCATGACATACGGTTCCGCACGAAGCACCATTCCCGGGCCACCGCCAAAAGGCCGGCCGTCAGCATAGACCGTGACGTTCCCGTCAGGCCACTTCTTCTTCAGTTCCTTGGGTGCGTATTTCCGCGGATCGTAAAAAGCCACGGAGATGCGCTTCTCTTTGATGGCTCGCCCGATGATGGATTCGTTGAGGTACGAATCGAACGATTCGGGAAATAGGGTGATCACGTGGAATTTCATAGTACTACTATACTTATTTTGGGGAATAAAGAAAATATCAAGTAACGTTTCGCCTGGATTTGCACCGCAAAACCCAATCGTGTATTATGCAAATATCAGTTGACGCCAGAAAATCGCCCTTGCTGGCTGTGAGAAGATGAGGATGTGGGCGTCCCTCCAACGCTGTAAACGACTGGAAATTTATGTTCCAGTCGTTTTAGTTCCTGAAGATTTATCTTGAAAATAGTGTTGATTTCCGACTTGCCTGACTCTTCCCTTTTAATTTCAATAACAATCTGATGAAGCGGTCCCTCACCAATAAACAGATATTTTCTGTCGCCACGAAGATCTTGAATTATTTCAAGCGGGCAATGCAAAACATCGGTAACCCTTAACAGGATTTCCCTTGTTATTTCTGGATGGCTATTTACACCTTGGATTTTCCCCATTACTTTGGCAACCACGAATTCAGAGATATAAATTTTACCATCGCCAACAATGTCAGCAAGTGGCTCAGGAAGAGTTCCGACAAGTACCGGCCGTTTAGAGTAATAGCTCGTTGTTTCTATTTCTTCAAGTATTTTTTCCATTTCCCAAGGGTACTTCCATGGTTCCTGGAAAACGCATAAGAAAAAATAACAAACTAATAAACAAAAAACCACCTCCTCAGGCGGTTCTTTGTTTGATTACATGTCTGACTTGAGGTCCGCGATCGCCGCGTCGACATCGTCTGATGCCGCCGAGTGCGGTGATCGTCGTCCTAAGGGTTCGTTGATCTTCATGTTCACGCGCTGGCTGTGCTTCATACCGACAACTCGCAAGAGCGTTCGGATGGACTTCGCGGTCGCACCGAGGCGTCCGATCAGCTTGCCCATGTCCTCTGCATTGACGTCGACGGTCATAAGAACGCCCATCTCGTCGATGGTCTTTACAATTTTCACATCCTCGGGCTTGTCTACCAATGCTTTGATGGTCGTTTCCAAATATTCGACTACGGGATCGTTCTGAGGTTCATGCATATCTGATGTACTTATCGCCGAGCTATTAGTGAATAAAGAGAACCCTGCGATGGGTTGATAGTATTATTTTTTAGGGTGAAAGTCAAACAAAAAAAGACCGGCTGTGACACCAATCTTCTATGATTAGACAAAAGTAACCTTTTACAGAAAATGTTCTTTGATTTTTTTAATGAGCAAACCAAGTTGTCGTTCATCGGTAAGCTGAAAGATGAAATTCGGCCTACTTGATACGATTTCAAAATAATCCATGGATGTATGAAGAATCTCTTTCATGAAATCGGAATACTTGGTCTCAAGGAAAAGAAATATCATGCCATCGTAATACATTTGTATCGTGGCTCGTTTACCCCCAACCTCGATTCTCCATTGAAATCCTCCCGGGGGTCTTTTGTTCTCGTTTATTACCATTTTTAACTCTTCCTGAATCTCTCCGATGATTTGAGAAGAAAGAAGTTCAAAATCTTTTCTTTGCGTGAGGAAAGTATCCTTGTATGTCGCTGTTTCCATTCTAATAATTTAATTTTAAGTCAAAAAATATTTACCGCTCCCTAATTAGAACAGTATCATATTTATATTTATTTGTCAAGTATCTCAGCCCCTCTCCACGATAGTGGAGAGGGTGGCATGCCACAGGCATGATGGGTGAGGTTTGTCCGGGTGGCCGGAGTTTGAAAACAAAAAACACCCTTGCGGGTATCTTTTATTTCTTCGCCTTCTTGACCGAGGTCTTCTTTGGCAGCGATGAGATCTTCTTGCCCTTGATCACGTCGTGGTGAACGAGGAAGTTGTGGACCGTGTCGGAAAGCTGAACTCCCTTGCCAATCCATTCCGCGATCAGCTCCTTCTTGAGCTCGATCGTACCGGCCTTGGGATTGTAGGAACCGACGATGTCGATGAACTTGCCAGACTGGACGCCGTTCTTCTGGTCAGTGACCACGACGCGGAAGTGCGGCTCGTTCTTTCGTCCAATTCGTTGTAAACGCATTTTTAGCATAAGTAGGGCCATCTTAGCAGATCCCGGAATTTTGTCAAGAAAAAACCACCCTGCCCTGATGGTTCTTTCCGAACCCGAAGCATGATGGTCATTGAAGTGATCGTTTGACAGGCGCGGGGATACGTTTTCCCAGGCACAACCCCATGAAAGGACCGTCTTCTGCAGCGTAGCCGCTCTCCTGAAAGAGCCTCTGGATGTTGTTCAGCATTGTCATGACGGTCCCGTAACGAACGACGGAACCCCGAATAATCTGGTCCGACGAGTTCCTGATCCTGTTAAGATGGGCTTGTGTAAGCCCCAATGCCATTTTTACCGTGACCGATTCTGGAGTTCCGCCAAGCACCGAGCAGATCACCTCATAAGCAACCGACTTTTCCTTAACGGCTGGATAAACCGCGGTTAATGGCCGCACCAGTTTTTCCATCCTTTCAAGCTTCGCAGCACACGGACCGATTGGCGGAGGAGAATTCTTTGGAGCCTTCTTGATGCGAAGCTGAATCCAGTCCTTTTCGTCGAAGTCGTTATCCCTCAGAAACTTCTCGATCCTCTTCCAGGTCGTCGCCTCTTTCTTG
>CAIXMG010000065.1 GCA_903920485.1 uncultured bacterium | reverse complement strand
CAAGCCGATCGAGATTATAAGGCTGGAAAGCTGAAGTCATACGAAAGTGTTGATGATTTTATGAAGTCTTTAAGAAAAAAATAGTTCGCTCATTTATAATGGCCGAATGTTTAGGATTCTAAGATCGAAAAAATTTGAGAAGCAGTTCAGAAAGCTTCCCTTGGCTGTTCAGGTGAGGTTCGAAGAAAGACTAAGACTTTTTTTAGAAAACCCCTATAATCCCCTTTTGCATCGCCATGCCCTTTCTGGGGAGTATGTTAATTGTAATAGCATCAATATTACAGGGGATTTCAGGGTAATTTTTAAACAGGAATCATACGGTGTTTATGTCTTTATAAGAATCGGCACCCATTCCCAACTATATGAACAACCTTCTGTACAAAACCTCTATTTTCTAGTATATTCCGCTTAAGGGAATCTCTCACTTCTTACTATCCCAGACCCGCCTGCTTCCCTTCTCGAAACCTTTACTGAACCTTATCGACCCTGAACCCTTATGAAAATAATCATTGCCTTCGTGGCAGCCGTGTTCGCGCTTACGCTGGGAGGAGTCATCGGCTACTTCGTGCGCCAGATCGTCGCACGGTTCCAGAAGCGAAGCCTCGAGACCAATGTGAAGGAGCTGATGCTTCAGGCCCGCGCCGACGCAACCCGCATCGCCGAGGATGCCGAACGCAAGGCCGAGATGCGCATGGACGAAATCCGTCGCATCGAACGAGAGCACGAGAACGAATTCAAGAAGACCAAGGACTTTTTCCTCAAGAAGGAGAGTCTCTTGGACAACCGACAGACCGACATGGACCGCGAATACGAAAGCCTCAAATCAAAGATCGAGGACGTCCGCATCCTCAAGGAAAGGATCGGAGAAAATCTCTCCAAGCAGGAGCATGAGATGATCCGCCTTGCCGGCATGACCCGCGAGGAAGCGCGCGATCGCATCGTTGCCCAGGCTGAAACGCAGTATTCCGAAGACATCCTGGTCCGCTTGCGAAAACTTGAACTCTATGGCGAGGAAAAATACAAGGAACGCGCGCGCAGCATCCTCGTCGGCGCGATCCACCGACTGGCATCCTCGACCGCCCACGAAACCACGACCACCGCGGTTCGCATTCCGAACGAGGAAACCAAGGGCCGCATCATCGGCAAGGAAGGCCGCAACATCCGCACCTTCGAACGCATCACCGGCGTCGAACTCATCATCGACGAGGCTCCTGACGAGATCATCATTTCGTCGTTCGACCCCATCCGCCGCCAGATCGCGCGCGTCACGCTTGAGGAACTGATCAAGGACGGGCGCATCCAGCCCGCGAAGATCGAGGAATTTTTCGAGAAGGCGAAAAGCGAAATCAACGACATCATCAAGCGCGAAGGCGAGTCAGCGGTCCACGAATGCGGGGTGTTCTCACTTGATCCGCGTATTGTCGCGATCCTCGGACGTTTGCACTTCCGGACCAGCTACGGACAGAACGTGCTCCAGCACTCGATCGAAGTCGCCCACCTGTGCGAGATGATCGCAACGGAACTGGGTGCCGATCCGTTGGTTGCAAAGACCGCAGGACTCGTCCACGATATCGGCAAGGCGCTCGACCACGAGGTCGAGGGAACCCATATCGAGATCGGTATGCGCATCCTTGAAAAGTTCGGTGCCGATCCCCGCGTCATCACGGCAATGAAATCCCATCATGACGATTGGCCGCACGAGACGGTCGAGGCCGTCATCGTCCAGGTTGGCGACATGATCTCGGGATCGCGTCCCGGCGCCAGGCGTGATACGCTTGAAAACTACTTGAAGCGTCTTCGCGAACTGGAAGCCGTCGTCAATGCCTTCCGCGGTGTCGAGAAATCCTACGCCCTGCAGGCCGGTCGAGAAATCCGCGTCTTCGTCCACCCAGACCAGATCACGGACCTCGAAGCCCGACAGACCGCGCGCGACATGGCCGTCAGAATCGAGCGCGAACTGCGATATCCCGGCGAAATCAAAGTGACCGTCATCCGTGAGAATCGAAT
>CAIXMG010000064.1 GCA_903920485.1 uncultured bacterium | reverse complement strand
TTTTTTAAGATTTTTTTGTGGTGGAATTTTTTTGAGAGGAATATAATCAATCGTGAACCTCATGAGAATTTTTTTCTCAAACCTTAAAAAAATAAAAAACCATGAAGAAGCAAGAAATCGAGAGCAAGGGATCTGCTCAGAACGGTCCCGTGATATTATTTAAATTAACAAGAGACGCGACTCCCTTGGGACGCACGAATCTTACGACTGGGGCTGATGTTCGTCATCTCCTTGCGGAGATGGTACCGAAGAAAGAAATAGCCGAAAACCCAAAGGTTTTCATTCCTTCTCATTGCGATGACAATATCCAGGAGCTCGGGGTCAGAACGAGGCATCAGATGCATGACTCCATGGCTGCCGGCATCGTGGGCAGCATCTACGGGTTGCGCAAGGAGCGGATCCGTGAGAGCCTCATGAACCTCAAGAGCCTTGAGCACCGCCTCGAGAGCGTCACCAGAATCCGTGGCATCGAGTTCATCAACGACTCGAAGGCAACCAACGTCAACTCGACCTGGTATGCGCTCGAGTCCACGGACAAACCTATCATATGGATCGCTGGCGGTGTCGACAAGGGAAACGATTACTCGGTCCTCGAAGAATTGGTCAAAAAAAGGGTGCATGCGATGGTCTGTCTCGGGGTGGACAACACCAAGCTGCATGCGGCATTCAGCAAGCACGTGGACATCGTGATCAATTGCGACAATATGCCTGACGCGGTGCGCGCGGCGTATCTGCTCGCTCACCCGGGTGATGCGGTATTGCTTTCGCCGGCTTGCGCCTCATTTGACCTCTTCCAAAACTACGAGGACAAGGGCCATCAATTCAAAAACGCCGTGACACAACTGTAATGATTTTTCCTCCTATGTGAGCAAAAGGCCTGCCGTTTCCGGCAGGCCTTTTTAATGGAAAAAACGAAAATGTGTGGTATGGTGTGCCTATGCAAAAAGACTTCTATATCTATGGCCGAAACGCCGTCCTGGAGCAGCTGCTCCATCATCCGAAGAACCTCAAGCGCATCCTCATCAAGGAGGGGTTGAAGACGTCCGGATTTGAGGAAATCAAGGAGTTGGCCCAGAAGAACCACATTCCGGTCGTCACGACCGACGAGAAGGAGATCGCGAAGCTCCTCAAGGACGAGGTGGTCCATCAGGGAATCCTTGCCCTTTCCAAGCCGTTTGAGTACACGAATTTCGAGGAATGGATGATGGCCGTCGACACGAACGCCAAACCGACCGTACTTATCCTTGATCACATCATGGACGTGTCCAACCTGGGTGCGATCATCCGAAGTGCAACTGCGGCTGGGGTTGCGGCCATCATCGTGGCTGAACTCAACCAGGCTCCCGTTACCAGTGCCGTGTACAAAACGTCGGCCGGAACGGTCGGACGTGTACCCTTGATCCAGGTAGGAAACTTGAACCAGATTATCGAACGCTTGAAGAAGGCCGAATTCTGGGTGGTCGGACTTGCGATGAGCGATGCGAACGGTGGCTCAACCGATCTGTGGCAATACCGTTTTGACACCCCAACAGCCGTGGTCATCGGCGGGGAAGGCGATGGAATCCGCGAAAAGACGGCTGAGCACTGTGATACCATCCTTTCGATTCCGATGGAGAACGGTGTTGAGTCGTTGAACGCCTCGGTTACCAGCGCCCTGGTTTGCTATGAAATTATGCGCCAGCGACGAAGCTAGCTTGACCAGATAAACAAATTCTCAATTTTGAGCAATGTGTTACCATGTCTTTATGGGAACTTGAGGAGGAAGTTGTTATACTTCTTGAATATGAAGAAAGAAGAACTCACAAGGGAAATTGTCACTGAAATTGTTGAAGAAAAGGTAAGCGCAAGCTTTGCCCATCATTTTGGGTTGATGAAGGAGTGGTTGCTTGATCAGTTCAGGGCAACGGATGAGCGGTTTCAAGCTCATGACGAAAAGATGGATAGAGGTTTCGCCGAAATACGCGAAGAGTTGTCTCACATGAAAACAAATATCGATAACAACAGCCTTGCCATCGTTTCATTACAAAGAGAGCAAAAAATCATGAAGCGCGATATCGGTGAACTTAAGAAAAATTATGCATAACACTTCTCAAGAAATCGAACAACTGATCGATGAAAAGGTGGGCGCTTCCGTAGCGCATCAGTTCGGCCTTATCAAAGAATGGTTTGCTGACCAGTTTGGTTTTCTTAATGACAAGCTTTCTTTGTTTCAAGAAAAAACGGAGCGTAATTTTGAGATGATGAGGGAGGAAATTGGCACGATCAAGGAAAACCTTACCGAAGTGTCATTGGACGTTGTTGTAATAAAAGAAGATATTGTAATCCTCAAACAAGACGTGGCA
>CAIXMG010000063.1 GCA_903920485.1 uncultured bacterium | reverse complement strand
ATTCAGCTTTTGAAACGGCTATTACAACCTCTAATAAGCAACCTCTCGGGGTAGGTCAGTTTACATGATCAAGGGTGGGTCAATTTCGATGATTAAGCCTGGGTCAGCTTACATGATAATACCTGGGTCACTTTGATGATATTCTCCACTTACGGTCATCTCGCGCCAGATACGGCGTTTTGAGATCAAGTTTGGATAAAATAGTAAATCCTAAGGCAGATTACAAAACAGAAGAAAAAGAGGATGAGCCTGTCGTCAACGTTTCTCCAAAACCTGCCGAAATTCCCAAAGTCGAAGAGAAGAAAGAAGAACCGCTAAACGAAGTACCTGTAAAACCTATAGGAGAAATTCGGGTAATCGAAGACCCACAGCTCGCGGCAGATATTATCAGGCGCAAAGAAGAAAGCAAGCACAAATATTTACAGTTGCTCATTAAGCGAAATGCTGAAAGCAGGGGTTACAAGGTGACCCTAGAGCAGCAGACCAAAGACGGCAAAGGCCGAATAGATATTGTTCTCCAAAAAGACAAAACAGTTTATGCTGTTGAGATCGGAGTGACGACAACCAAGGATTGGGAGGTTCATAATATCGAGAAGTGCATTGCAGATGGATATGAAAATATCATTGCTTTATCGGAGGATATAAAAGGCGCTGACCTGATGACCCGTAAACTAACTGAGAACGGCATCTTGCCTGTCGCGTCTAATAAGATACGAGTTTTGGATATGACAGGCTTTATGGCACTCCTTAATACTGAAAAGACGAATCCGAAACAAAAAACAAAAACGATCAAAGGGTATCGAGTGAAAGTTGAGTATGGGGATGATAAAAGTTAGTAGCACCTCTTTTTTGTTGATTTCAACAAATATACTGGGTATCACATCATTTCTCCTTCTGATATCCTTGCTCTGAAGTACATTAAAAAAAATCAATTCATTCACCCAAAAGCAAATATCAATGGAACATCAAAAAACCGTCGGCATTTGGGTTCGGGTTTCCACAGAAGACCAGGCCCAGGGCGACAGTCCCGAACATCACGAAAAAAGAGGACGCATGTATGCTGAGGCCAAAGGCTGGCACATCGTCGAGACTTACCATCTTGAAGCCGTCTCAGGTAAATCCGTTATGGGACATTCCGAAGCGAAGCGGATGATGAAAGACATTAAAGACGGCAAGATTTCCGGTCTCATTTTCTCGAAGCTTGCACGGCTTGCCCGCAACACCAAAGAACTACTGGAATTCGCCGACTATTTCCGCGACCATGACGCTGATCTCATTTCTATCTCGGAGGCCATTGACACGTCCACCCCGGCAGGCCGACTCTTCTATACCATGATCGCCGCGATGGCGCAGTGGGAGCGCGAGGAGATCGCAAGCAGAATTGCTGCCTCTGTACCCATCCGGGCAAAGCTCGGCAAACAACTTGCGGGAGAAGCTACTTTTGGGTACAAATGGGAGAACAAGGTTCTAGTAATAGATGAGAAAGAAGCTCCTGTACGGAAGCTCATTTATGAACTTTTTCTCAAGCACAGAAGGAAAAAGACCGTAGCTCATGAACTAAACAAGATGGGTTACCGAACGAGGGGCGGAGGACAGTTCACCGACACCAGCGTAAAGCGCCTACTCCGCAACTCGACCGCAAAGGGGATACACCTTGCAAACTACACTACCATGAGGGGTGGCAAATGGGAGGTTAAGCCTGAATCGGAATGGGTATTTACAAGCTGTCCTGCAATCGTTCCTGCGAAGCTGTGGGACGAGTGCAACTGTATGTCGTCAAACCAATCTGGACAATTGCTGACAAATTCTTAGGTGGTGTTTTTACGATTTCAAAGGTTCCGTTTTCACAAATCTAAGCGCATTTTTCTAATTGTTTTCCTAGCTGGTATTCGGCCCTTCTCAGCTT
>CAIXMG010000062.1 GCA_903920485.1 uncultured bacterium | reverse complement strand
CCGTGCCATCAATCGCAATGATGACGATACCGAGCTCTTTGGCAATAATCCCTGCCAGGTCTGCGAAACAGCCGTTGAGGTCGTCATTGACCAGATGATAGTCAAAGCCGTCAGCAAACTGCTGCTCGTACTCGTACCGGGCGATGCGCCCTGGAACTTTCGAAGCAGCCATCTTCCCTTCAGTAACACGCTTTTGAAGACGTTCTCTGAGAACCTCGACGGAGGGAGGCGAAATGAAGATCGTAACAAGGTCAGGAAAGATTTTCTTGAGATTGTTTGCACCATTCACCTCTACGTCAAAGATGACGCTTTCGTGGGTGATGTCGCACTCGCTTCTCAGCGTTCCATACGACGCGTCCATGTGAGGGTTGCTTTCAGCGAAAAGGTCTTTGCTGAGATACTCACTGAATTTGTCTTCTGTGAGCTTGTGATAATCGACCCCATCCACTTCGTCATCGCGAAGATCACGTGTAGTGCATGAGATAGCAAGTCTCATGTCAGGAAAAATCTGGAGAATGCGCCTGATGAGAGTGGACTTGCCTACGCCACTTGGTCCGATGACTGCAAAATGCCTCTTCTTGACCTTCTTGCCGATCACCAACGGAACAGGGCCCCTGGCGTTTCTTAATGTTCTTTGTGCTTCCAATGTACTTAATTTTTTGTGAAAAAATAAATGAAAAAAGAAAACGCCGCGCCTGTATCAAAACAATTTTTGACAAGGTACGACGATATTCAAAATTAAATTGTAATGCAATTTCCAAAAAAGTCAAGGTATGCTAGGATATCCCCATGCTCATCCTCGCGATCGAAACCAGCTGCGACGAGACCGCCATTTCCCTCCTTGAGGCAACCGAAACGCCAACGGGGACCGATTTTGTCGTGCACAAAGACATCACCCGCACCCAGATTGCCGTCCATACGGAATTCGGGGGCGTCTTTCCCGGCATGGCAAAACGGGAACACCAGATCAACCTCCCTCTCATCCTTGAAAAAGTTATGGGGAAGGAACCCATTCCCGACGTCGTCTGCGTGACCAACGGTCCGGGACTTGAACCGGCGCTGTGGTGCGGAATCGTCTTTGCCAAGGAACTGGGCGAGAAATGGAACGCCCCCGTCGTCCCCGTAAACCACATGGAGGGACATATTTTGTCGGTGCTGGTTCCCGCAAACCCCCTCCTTATGGAGGAGGGGGCAGGGGGTGGTGGTAAGAAATTCTCGTTTGCAAACGATATCGTATTCCCCGCCCTTGCATTGCTTATTTCTGGCGGGCATACCGAACTAGTCCTGGTAGGTGCTATTGGTGATTATAAAATCATCGGCAAGACACGTGACGATGCCGTCGGCGAAGCCTTTGACAAGGTGGCACGAATGCTCGGCATCCCCTATCCTGGCGGCCCCGGCGTTTCAAAGCTTGCCGCGTATGCCCGCGAAAGCGACACTCCTCACCATATCGATCTTCCCCGCCCCATGATCCACAGCAAGGACTACGACTTCTCGTTTTCGGGAATCAAAACAGCTGTCTTGTACCACGTGAAAGATCGTTCCACCAATCCGCGAATCACCGAAGCGGTCGGCCTTTCAGATGAGGAGAAGCAGGACGTCGCGCGCGAATTTGAAAACGCCGTGGCAGAAGTCCTCGTCAAGAAAACCGCGCACGCGATCGAGGAATTTGAGATCCAGACATTAATCGTCGGGGGCGGTGTTTCGGCGAATACCCATATCATTTCAGAACTCAAAAAAATGATCGACATGAAATTCCCCGATACCAAATTCCTGGCACCCACGAAGGAGCTTTCCACCGACAATTCGCTCATGATTGCACTTGCAGGGTATTTCAAGATAAAAAAAGCACCTGACGCCGTCTATGACGATATCAGGGCTGAAGGGAATCTTCCGTTATAATTTTTTAGCAAATAAAAAACCCTTCTCTAGTATCTCGTTGTTCAACGGGAGAAGGGCCTTAAAATGTTCCTGGATAATGATAAGTTATGCTTTCAGAGCCGGTTCAGGTTATGCCTTTTATGGAGAATAAATCGTCCAGGCAAATCCTTGTTGGGGACTCCTTGTGGCCAGGGTTGAGTGTGTTTCCCAGAACTATTTCTGGAAAGACTATAGCCGAAAGTAT
>CAIXMG010000061.1 GCA_903920485.1 uncultured bacterium | reverse complement strand
GACCCTGCAGGGTTCTTGAATACCAACGGGCAACCCATCAAGATTTCCGATTTCGTCGGCAAAAAAGTAGTCCTCATCGACTTTATCGACTATACCTGCATCAATTGCCAACGAACGTTCCCGTACCTGACCAGTTGGTACCAGAAATACGGTGATCAGGGGCTCGAGGTCATCGGCATCCACACCCCGGAATTCGCGTTCGAGAAAGACCCTGCAAACGTTGCCGCTGCCTTGAAGAAATTCGGCATCACGTTCCCGGTGGTCCTTGATAACAATTACGGAACCTGGAACGCGTACAACAACGAATACTGGCCTGACAAGTACCTGATCGACATTGACGGGTATGTCGTATACCAGCATGCCGGTGAAGGAAACTATGACGAGACCGAGCAGGCCATCCAGGGGGCACTTGCAGAGCGGGATGCGCGGCTTGGCCTTGCGACAAAACCGACGGGAGGCGTCGTTGCTCCGGCAAATGCCGTTGCCGTCAACGATATGCTGGTGCAAAGTCCCGAGACGTACTTTGGCTCGGCTCGAAACGAATATCTTGGAAACGGTGTCCAAGGCCAGGATGGCACACAAACATTGACGATTCCGTCCAGTCAGCAGGAAAACGCGCTGTATCTCGGTGGCACGTGGAATTTCCAGCAGCAATATGCAGAGTCGTCGAACGGAACGGTTTCTTATTCGTGGAACGCAAAAAACATGTACCTCGTTGCCAGTTCTCCGACAAGCGCAAAAGTCACCGTCTACCTTGACGGGAAACTGCTTACCGCCAATCGCGGGGCAGATGTGGCAGCTGACGGAACCATGACCATCGACGGCGACCGGCTGTATGACATCGTCGCAGAACCGTCATACGGTCCGCATACGCTGATGCTCAAGATCGATTCGGGGACGTTGGATGCATACACGTTCACCTTCGGCTAGGCAGCAAAAAATCCCCTCGGGGATTTTTTGCTGCCTAGATCTTGCCAACCAGATCCATTCCCGGCTTCAGGGTTTCCTCGCCGGGTTCCCATGATGCGGGACAGACGTTCACGTCACCATGCTCGAAGACGAATTTCGCGGCGCGCAATTTTCGCAGCAATTCCTTTCCGCTGCGCCCGATCGAATTGCTGTTGATCTCGATTGTGGCCAACTTGCCGGCAGGGTCGACGATGAAGGATCCGCGGAGCGAGAGTCCTTCGCTCTGGATATATGTTCCGAACAGCTGGGACAGTTCGCCGGTCGTATCGGCAACCATGGGGAAGGTGACTTTCTTGATCGCGGGAGAATTGTCGTGCCATGCCTTGTGCACGAAGACCGTGTCGCAACTTACGCTGAAGATCTCGGCGTTTTCCTTTTGGAAGTCGCCGTACATCATGGCCAATTCCTCAAGCTCGGTCGGGCAGACGAACGTGAAATCGGCAGGATAAAAGAAGAAGATCTTCCATTTCCCGTCGTAGTCCCTTGTCTTAAGAGCCTTTTCAGCATCCTGATAATAAGCTTTCAGTTCAAGTTCGGGAAGCAGGTCCCCGATGTGCAATGTTTTCTGTTCCATAGGGTGCCATTATAGCACGGTGAAGAGCGAGGCAGGGACGGCAAACAGGTCAAGAACCGCCTTTTTGAAGGGGGTTTTCTGGCGGGCAACCTTCACCTTGGTCCCGCGAAGCGCCCGTAATTGACTGAGAAGACCCTCTTTGTTCTGGTCAGTCGCCTGCGCGTATGCTGTCCGGAATTTTGCATAGGCTCCGGGAGGGTAGGATGCCCCGATGGAGATCCCGTGCGTATGATGCCCTTCGAATCCGAGGGGGAGGCCGTCGCCAATGAACACGATTTGACATCCTAATTCTTTTAATCGGGCAATTGTCTTTTTGTCGATGGGGTACTGCTTCGCAAAAACCATAAGCGGTCGGTAGTTGTATTTTACAAGAAGGCGCACGAAGGCTTCCGCATCGGAGGGGAAGAGGGTCATCCACCACGGTGCGAATCCGAAGAAAAAGTAAGGAACAGCCTTTTCCTGGGGGCGTATGAGCGATTGGGCGATGTGGTGGAACGTCGTTTCCAAGGAGTTGAAATCGGCGATCACGACATAATGAAAACCGTTC
>CAIXMG010000060.1 GCA_903920485.1 uncultured bacterium | reverse complement strand
TTCAAAAGCACAAGCCTTTCCCATGACCTTTATTTTAAACCGTAAAATGCTATAGTAACGCGTATGGAAAAGCCCCAATTCGACAACAAAAACAACCTCCCCGACAAACTGCTGAAACCGTATTCCCCCGCCGATACGGAGGATCGTATTTACTCCGCCTGGGAAACCTCGGGATATTTCAATCCTGACCGATGCATCGAGGACGGTGTGACGAAGGCCGATGCCGAGCACTTCTCGATCGTGCTGCCACCGCCGAACGTGACGGGAACCCTGCACACGGGACACGCGCTGATGCTCGTCATTCAAGACATTATGGTGCGATATCAGCGCATGCTGGGCAAGAAAACCTTATGGATTCCGGGAACCGACCATGCTGCCATTGCGACGCAGTCAAAAGTGGAAAAACTTCTTGAAAAGGAAGGCATACGAAAAAGTGACCTCGGTCGCGAGGCGTTCTTGAAGCGCGTAGAACAGTTTGCACAGGAATCACATGACACCATCGTCAACCAAGCCAAAAAGATGGGGGCGTCTTTGGATTGGTCGCGCGAAGCGTATACGCTTGACGAGAAGCGGACGGTTGCCGTTCGCACGGCGTTCAAGCAGATGTATGATGACGAACTTATCTATCGTAAGTATCGCGTCATCAACTGGGATCCGAAAGGCCAGACGGTTATTTCCGATGACGAACTCGTGTATGAGGAACGAGATGCGATGTTGTACACCTTTAAATACTGGAAGGACTTCCCTATCTCCATTTCAACAACTCGACCCGAAACGAAAGTCGGAGATGTTGCGGTGGCCGTTCATCCGGACGATGCCCGGTATCAAAAATTTATCGGCCAGACGTTTACCGGCACTTTCTGCGGCGTTGATTTGTCGATTACGATTATTGCCGATCAAGGTGTTGAACCCGAATTTGGAACCGGTGCGCTTGGAGTAACGCCGGCTCATAGCAAGGTGGACTGGGAAATGGCACAGAAGAACAATCTTGAAGTTATTCCTGTCATCAACGAATTCGGAAAGATGACCGTGGGCGGAGAAAAACTTGAAGGCAAGAAGACGGCTGAAGCACGCGACATCATCGCTCAATGGCTCCGCGACGAAGGCCTCATGGAAAAGGAAGACAAGATCAAGCAGAATGTTTCGACAGCCGAACGAACGGGCGCGATCATCGAGCCGCTGCCAAAGCTGCAGTGGTTCATCGACGTGAACAAACCGATCGCAGCCCGTGAGAACAAGTCCCTCAAGCAGTTGATGCAGGATGCCGTCTCCTCAAAAGAGATTGAAATCCTTCCTGAGCGCTTTGACAAGAACTATTTTTACTGGATCAACAACCTTCAGGATTGGTGCATTTCTCGGCAGATCTGGTTCGGACATCGCATTCCGGTGTGGTATAAAAACGGCGAGTCGTACGTAGGTATCGAAGCCCCTGCTGGTGAAGAATGGGAACAAGACCCCGATACTCTCGACACCTGGTTCTCGGCAGGGCTCTGGACATTCTCGACGCTCGGTTGGCCGGAAAAAACGAAAGACTTGGCAACGTATCATCCAACCTCGGTCCTTGAAACCGGTCACGACATTCTGTTCTTCTGGATCGCCCGAATGATCTTGATGTCAACGTATTTACTTGGCGAGATTCCCTTCAAGACCGTGTATCTGCACGGCATGGTTCGTGCTGCCAACGGACAGAAGATGTCAAAATCCCTGGGCAATGCCGCCGTGGACCCATTGGACATTATCGCAAAATACGGCAACGACGCATTACGCATGGCGATGATCATCGGCAATACGCCAGGCAACGACCTGAAGCTTGATGAAAACGACATCCGAGGGTACGGCAAGTTCGGCAACAAGATCTGGAACGCGACACGGTTCGTACTTGATAATATTGCGGATCTTGATTTTGATGAAGCCTGCCAACTTGATGCAGAAGATCAGATTTCTCTCGACGAACTCAATTCTCTTATTACGACCGTGACAACAGAGATGAACGAGTTCAAGTTCTCGCTTGCCGGTGAAAAGCTCTACCACCATTTCTGGCATACCTTTGCCGACGTGATCATCGAACGCTCGAAGACCAAAATTTCCGAGGGACGAAATGTCTCAAGTGCCAAGTGGATCCTCTACCTGGAACTGATGACCCTCATCAAGGCTCTCCACCCCTTCATGCCGTTCGTGACCGAGGAAATCTGGTCCATGTTACCTGCCCTGAACGAAGTTGAAGGGCCAGCGACAGACGCGAAAAAATTGCTTATAATAGAGGCATGGCCAACGTCAGCATAACCACGATTGCGTATGCAGCACTCGGCGGGATCCTCCCGACCTTTCTCTGGCTGTGGTTTTGGCTGACCGAGGAAGACGACCAGGCGGAACCCTGGGGACTACTTGCCCTCACCTTCATCGGCGGGGCCTTTGGCGTCCTGCTTCTCTTGCCGCTGAACCATGTCGTGGCATCCATGGGGTTCTCCGCCCAGCACATAACGATCCTTTATGCATGTCTTGAGGAACTGACGAAGTTCGCCCTGGTCGCGGTCATCGCGTTCGGCAGCAGCGCGATCAACCGACCGACCGACTACACGATCTTTTTGGTTACCGGAGCCCTCGGGTTCTCCGCCCTCGAGAATACCCTGTACCTTATCAATCCGATCTCAGACAAGCTGGCACTTGGCTCGATCCTCGTCACCGGAAATATCCGCTTCTTCGGAGCGACCGTCCTGCATTCGATATCAGTGGCCCTTGTCGGCGTAATCCTCGGACTGGCCTATTCCGCAGGCGGATTCTGGAAGTTCCTGCATGCCGTCGTGGGCCTCACCCTTGCTGCGGGATTGCATACCGTCTTCAACTATTTTATAATGCAGGATACCAGACAGAGCACCATCATCGCCATTGCCGGGATCTGGGTCGTAGCCGTGATCGTCATCCTCCTCTTCGACCGCCTGCGCGCTCTGGAGGAAAACATCAAGGAGAATTATCAAACCTAACCTCTCCCATCATCATTTTATGCCAAGCATCCAACAGCCGAAAAAACGATCTTTCTTCGAGCGCCTTACCGGCAGCATTCGCATGGAAGAGGACGAGCCGACAGTTTACACCGCCCCCCTTGCCCGCCGCCCCGCTTCGTATGCCCGCTATGACGAGCCGATCGACCAGGAAGAAGAGGTGATCGAAGTCCAAGCGGAAGAAGACCTGCAAGAAGAGCCTGTGGAAGCCCAGCTGGCTGTCGACCTCTACGAAACGAACGATGCACTCATCGTGAAGACTATGACCGCAGGGGTCAAAAAAGAAGACCTCCAGATCAGCCTTTCCCGCGAGACCCTAACGATCCGTGGAAGGCGCGACAACGAGGCGCGTGCCTACCAGAACGAGTACCATAACCAGGAACTGTATTGGGGACCGTTCTCGCGCGTCGTCGAACTCCCCGAGGAAATCGACATCGAACAGGCAACTGCGACCGAACACCACGGACTGGTCACCATCCGCCTTCCGAAGTTCGACAAGCGACGCCAGACGACGCTGAAGGTGCAATAGCAAAACCTCTCCCCGCTCCTGTCGGAGCGACCCTCTCCTCATTGAGGAGAGGGTGACCGCAGCGCGGTCGGGAGAGGTTTTGCTTTTGTGCCGAGGGGCGGGCTCGAACCGCCGACCCCATCCTCTTCAGGGATATGCTCTACCAACTGAGCTACCTCGGCAAGACCAGTCGAAACTGTCAGGCCAGTATACAGAATCCTGGGGAAAACTCAACTACTGAGTCTTGCCAGGAAGCAGGGACTGGACGGTGGCTGCCGTCGACTGGATGGACCGAATCTCAGCTTGAATGGTTCCGAAGTATGGCCTTAAGACGAAGTACAGCGCAACCAGGACGATGATGCCGATCACCCATCGCAGCACCTTCATCGTCTGCGCGGTCTGCTGACGGCCGTCGATCCGCTTGAGCATCTCGCGGTTTTCCTTCGTCATGCGGTATGTTTCAAGGACCATCTTTTCAAGTTCGTTGTCGTTCATAAAGTTAGTATAGCACTTATTTCTGAGGCCTCAATCGCATGAACGTAACAGATTCCTCAAGTGGAATAGGACATCTTCTTCAGGCGTAACCTTAAGCGCCGTTCCTCCGAGAGCTTTAAATACCCCTGTATGCTTTTAAGAAAGAGAGTGGCGAACTTAAGAAATACAAGGTCGAATTCCTGCCCCAGGAATACACGCAGGACTACCTTGAGAACGTACTGGCTCCGAAAGGGAAAAAAATCCTTGCCGAGGCAGGCAATAATCCAAATGCCCCTGAGTATCGAGAGTTCTACGAAAAGGAATATCTCCCTGTAAAAGAGTCCGTGAGCCCCTTGAATTTGAAATATGATTTGGTACCCGTGACGGCAAGGGACATCTACGAATCGAAGAAAGAGGTGTCGGCTGAGGGAAAAAAGAAGATGATTGAAGACATAAAAAGCAAGGGAATCCTCTCCGATTCTGCAGAAAAGGAGGTTGATAAAAAGTTTCAAGGACTGCAGTAGAAACCTTGTCGGTTAAGCTAGAAACGGTTTTTATGTTAAAATTCTTCTATGCAAACAGAAGATCCTGACTACGTCTATCACGGCTCGCCGGTTTCGTTCGGGGAAGCCGTTCCAAGGGAAAACATAAGGGGGACGTTCAGTGTCGACGGAAGCAGGGTGATAACCTTCGACAAGGTTTCTTTTCACGCCACCCCTTACAAATGGATTGCCGTTGCCTATACTTTTCGGCACAAATTCTTTGAGTCAGACGGCAGAAAATACCAGTATACCGTCGGGATCGACCTTAAAAAATATGAGCAGCAGGCAACCATTTATGGAGCAGTCTCGCTCGAAGAGAGCCTCCGCGAGCTTTACAAGGATGGCGGGTATGTCATGAAATTCCAGAGAAGCAGTTTTCACTGGGAGAAAGGGCTTGGGATTTTAGAGGTGATAACGGAAGAAAAAACAAAGGCGCTTTCGATCGAACGGATTGACGACCCGGTAGCCGAGCTGAAAAGACGCGGAATCTCCTTCAGGTTTGTTGACGTTACAAAGTCAGACGCCGAGGATTTCGTTTCGCTTCAGTAGCAAAAAAGTTTTACAGATAATAATTTCAAAAAGCACTGGCAAGCGAGGCTTGCCAGTGCTTTTTGAATATCCTTAACTCGGAATCTGTTCCCACTTTTTCTTGAAATCTTCAAATGCAAATTTGTCTTTCCAAACGTCGCCGTCGTTGATATGAGGAACTCCCAAACTTTCATTTTTTGTATACGTTCCCGACTTGTTCAATTTTTCTCGCAGTTCAGCGGATGGTCTTGTCACATAGGTTTGTTCCCCGTCGTTGAAAATCAGAACTCCCGAATTTTCATTCCACGTAAGCGGTTCAAGCCCTTTTTGGATATCCTTCGCCCAACCCTCGTTTTGCCCCTCGATTAAACTTTTAGAAACATCGAACAGGTCCAAGGAATTCTTTTTCAGAAGTTCCGTCATTTGTTCTTGATTCAAAGGCCGCTCGATTTTCGGCATTGATTCCATTGACATAATTAACAAGTAATTAATTTATAATATTATCTTTTAAACTTTAAAACAAAGAATTTACTTAGAAGATGAAGCTGCAGATGCCTCAAGCGGTTTTACTGCCGCGACCATAAGATTTGATGGTACTACAATATTTTGAATAACAGCCGGGGAGCATATAGTTGCAACACAATCGCCACTGCCCTCACTGCCACAGGTCCAATAAATTTTAACACATCTTGGGCCATTTGGTTGTGTGGCGACATCGTCACTTGGTCCAGTCACCGCGCTTACATTTGTTATAATTGATGGGTTTCCGTAACAAAGACCATCTGATCCAACTGTTCCTCCGTTACGAAGGCACCATAGCGGATCGGTAGTTGAAGCTGATGGTGTTGTCTTTGTTGCAACGGCCGAAGGGGCAGCTTTTGTAATTGTTGCATTATATACCGAAGCTGTTCCAATCGTTCCAGATTTTCCGATAAAATACGCACCGACTCCTACAATCACGACGATTAGAATTCCTAAGATAACTTTTGTGTTACTTCTCATATAAAATGATTTCGCGTTAATTAATAACAAGTTCTATTTTACCCCCCCCTGCATTAACGCAAGTAAAAAGACCCTCGAATCTCGTTAAATTCGATTCTCGGAACAGTCTTCCATTTGAAAGGTGCAAAACCTTCCAAAATATAGGGCCTCCGCATCGGCCTTGGCTGTGCCCCCAGTACGAATCGAACGTGCATCTTTTCCTTAGGACGGAACTGCTCTATCCATTGAGCTATGGGGGCAAGCGGATAGGATCATATCCCCCTGGAACGCATAAAAGCGCCCAAGGCGCCTTTATCCTATCATATTAGTACTTATGCTGCTACCGCTGGCTGGTTGATTCCTAAATGCTGATCGAGAATCGCCTGGCTGAAACCGACCAGAATTACCGGCTGCGCGTCGGGATGCTCGGGATCGGTGATGACGGTAACCGGAACGCCCATCTGGCCCGTCAGGTCGAGGATGTACGCCCGCTTCTCCTGATCGGAAGCGACATCGTGGTCGGTAAAGGGAATGCTGAGGGACGTCAAGTATTCCTTTTCCATGTGGCAGAAATGGCAGTTGGGGGTCGAATAAATGTCGATTTTCTTGTTCATATGCGCCAAGTATACCACAATTACCAGCCAATGAAATCCCTTACCCTTTGCCAGAACGTCGCCCCTGCCACGGTGGCAGACGCCGTCGAATCGCGATTGTCAACGACAATGACCAACTGTTCGCCCGGCTTTACCACGCGATAGCGGTTACGGACTTCGGCTTCCATCCCCCGATTCGTTGAAAGATCATTGATCTTTCCCGCCAGGTCAGCCTGCTTCTCCTGAAGTTCCTCCAGCTCCCGTGCCGACTGGTTGCGCAGACCCGCTGCTTCGCGATACTTCCCGTACGCCCCGAAGGCCGCTACACATCCCCAGACCACTGCCACCACCAAAACGATCGCCACCCAAGGCGAACGGAACCATGACTTCTTCTTTCCGGCAACAAGATCGGTCGTGCGCATAAAATCTTTACTTTTTTGGCCCTTTCATTATACTACACCTATGAATATTTTCACGAGCAAGCACCAAAAGCGGATCAAATGGATCTGGGGCGTCATCAGCGTCCTGGTCATTATTTCGATGATTATCCTGTACGCAGGAGTCACCCATTTTTAGAAAGCGCCCAAGGGCGTTTTTTAGCATAAAAAAAGCCCCGACCGATTGGTTAGGGCTTTTATAGTTTTGACTGCTTCGTTTCTCACGAAAGCGACATGGCCGGTATCAATTTGAGCTGAAACCAGGACCAGAAGTCTTCGTAGGGTTTAAAGTCAGCCTTGGCTGGCTTCTTCTTTGAAACGGCATTCTGCCAGGCGTCAAATGCTACCAAGGCTATGAATTCGAGTTCTTCGGTAGCCTCGATGATTTTTACCTTGATGTAGTGAGTGACCTTGTTAATCACCGCCTGGATGATCGCCTGACCGTTTTCGGTAGAAACGATCTTGATGACAATTTTTGAAGTGTTCATAATAAAGAATGGTGTTTAATGGTTAGGAATCACGTTTCCGCGACACGTTCGTGAATACATGGCTCCTAATCATTATTTCCTTATCATATTAGCATACTTATATATAAATGTCAAGTATCACCCCATAAGAAAAAGCCATTAAAATAAGGCTTATTTCTTCATCATCTTGAGGAAAACCTCGTGCGGGATGTTTACCTTCCCCTTTCCTCGGCTGGCCATCTTCTTCTTTCCGTCCTTCTGCTTCTCGCGCAACTTCATCTTTCGTGTGATGTCCCCGCCGTACATGTGCTGGGTCACGTCCTTCATGAACGCCTTGATCGTCTTTGACGACAGAATGCGACCGAGCGCAAATCCCTGGATCTTCATCTCGAACATCTGGCGAGGCATGATCTCGTGAAGTTTCTCAACGGCCGTTTCGGCTTCTTCCAAAGCACGTCGTCTTGCGATCACGCGGGTAAAGGCAGGAACTACTTCATCCGCAAGAAGGATATCCAAACGTGTCACATCAGCGACACGCATCTCGGCAAAGTCATAAGCAACGGATGCGTATCCTGACGTCGCGCTCTTTAGCTCGTCGAAGAAGTTGCGCATCAGCTCGCGAAGCGGCATGAGGACTTCCAGTTTCGTTCGGTCACCTCCGAAGTTTTCCATGTCCACCACTTCCCCCTCGTGCTCGTGACACAAGAGCGACAAGCCGCCCAGGTACTGGTTCGGCGTCATCAAGTGAAGGCGAACCCACGGTTCGAGGACTTCAGCGATCTCGCCATCAGCGGGAAACAGGTGCGGTGAGTAGACGGTGACTTCCTTGCCATTTTTGAGTTTTACTTGATACGTGATCGAAGGTTGAGTCACGACCAGGTCCAAATTATGTTCTCGGCGCAGCCGCTCGGTAATGATCTCAAGATGAAGCATCCCCAAAAATCCGCATCGGAATCCTCGTCCCAGAGCACCGGAAGTCTCTTCCTCATAGGAGAATGCAGAGTCCGACAGTCGAAGCCGCGCAAGCGCGTGCTTCAAATCCGGAAAGTTGTCGGCAGATTCAGGATACACCGAAGCCCAGACAACGGGTCGAGGGTTCTGGTATCCGGGAAGCGCCGGGAGCGGATTCTTGAAAAGGGTGATCGTGTCTCCGACGGATGCGATACCCGGCTGCTTGATTCCCGTGACGATGTAACCAATCTCTCCTGCCGAGAGGCTGTCGCGTTCCGTTTTCGTCGGTGAAAAGGTTCCGACGGACAGCGCCTGAAATTTTTCGTTGGCAACGGCAAACAGCAGCGCATCGCCCTTTTTCACCGTGCCGTCGAGCACGCGAATATAGACGATCACTCCCTGGTGGTTCGAGTATTCGAAGTCGAAGACTAACGCATCAAAGTCACTGGCTCCGGTATGAGTCGTTTTTGGTGCAGGAACACGCTCAATGACTTGTCTCAAAAGATCGTCAACGCCTGACCCTGTTTTTCCTGACACCTCAAGAACCGTGGACGGGTCACATCCCAGCACGGTTGCAATTTCGAGCTTCACCTCTTCGGGGCGCGCTAAGGGCGAGTCAACTTTCGACACGGCGGGAATGATGACAAGACCGGATGCCTTCGCCATTTCGAGGGTCGTCAGGGTCTGCGCCTGCACCCCCTGGGTCGCGTCGACGAGGAGGATTGATCCCTCAACGGCCTTCAGTGCCCGTGAGACCTCGTAGGAGAAGTCGATGTGACCAGGAGTGTCGATGAGGTTCAGGGTGTAGGGAATGTCTCCCCCTTTTAGGGGGAGTGCCCCTGAGGCCTCCGAAGGGGCGAGGGGGTACGTCATGCGGACCGGCTGCATCTTGATCGTGATGCCGCGCTCGCGCTCGAGCTCCATGGAATCGAGGACCTGGTCCTGCATCTTGCGCTTCTCGATGGTATGGGTCAGTTCCAACATGCGGTCAGCAAGTGTGGACTTGCCGTGGTCGATGTGGGCGATGATGGAAAAATTCCTTATTTTTGAAAGGTCGTGGGCCATGATGTATCCGCATACTACCACATTTTGGGGATTTTAAAAGGAGCCCGTTAACGAACGGACTCCTTCACTTATTCCTCTTTTAGTTTTCTGAGAAACTCGGTGGTTTTG
>CAIXMG010000059.1 GCA_903920485.1 uncultured bacterium | reverse complement strand
TTTTCATATCTTTTAATTTTGGTTGAACAATATGATACTATTATATATTATTTTATATGGTTTGTCAAGTATTCTTCTTCTTATACTCAAAGTATAAGTCAGAACAGGCGACGATTTCGACTTTGATAAAACTTTCCTAAAGGCTTAATAAATGCCCCAAAAACCAGACTTGTGTCCGGTTTTTGGGTGCGTATAATTTCTCTATTATAAGGAATTACGTGGTCGACAGACATAACTCAAATTTATACTATTATGACAAGAGATTTTACACTGGAAGATATTAAGAGGGTCGTCACTGAGGTCGTCATCGAGGCTGTTGATGAAAAGATCACTAACGCCATTACTGGTTCGGAGGCAAGAATGATGAAGCGAATGGATGAGAAGTTTCAGGAAGCAAAAGATTTTGCTGACGAGCGTTTCAGTTGGCTTGGGACGAGGATGGATGATACCGTTGAAAGACTCGAAGACAAGATTGACGCTCAAGGGATTGATATGAGAAATGGATTCAGGGATGTTAATAAGAAAATTGATTTGCTAGGAAGAAGCCATGCCACAAGGATTGATCTTCTGGAGCAAAAGGTGCTATAACACGTCCATGAAATATGTCGCTACTATTGAAATCCCGAAGGACTCACCGCGCCGAATTCATAAGTCATATGATCCTGAAAAGGAAGGCGCTTTTGTGGACCTCGGACTGATCAGCGAAAAAAATACCGCCAATGGAGGGTTGATGCCCTTGGCATACGGGTTCATCGAAGGAACGGTGGGTTCTGACGGAGAAGGTGATGAAGTAGATGTTATGATTTTTTCTACCAACGAATTCAAGACCGGTGACTCGGTAGAGGTGTGGCCGTTTGCGACGATGATCCGAGATGACGGCGATTACAAGGTATTGGCTCATGACGGAACGGTAGATATCGCTTCATGGGATGAAATTCCTGCCGATATGCAGAATATCTTGATGGAGTTCAACGGGTTTCATCACCCGATTATGGAGGTTAAAGATGCACAGGAAACGCAGTCGTATATCAAGGAAGCGGAAAAGGCTTTATAACATTTCAATAAATCTTCTGTAAAATAAGCGTTATTACACATTTCCCAAACGTCCCATCTTTCCCTATAATGGGGGCATGTTTCCGGAGTCTCTTGAAAATCTCCCTCATTCAACCATCGTGACCGGCAATCGGCAGGCGAATTTGTCGTTGCTGAAGGAATACTTGTCCAAGCAGGGGATTGAGACCGTGGGGAATCCTGACTGGTATCTTTATGAGGACGAGCAACTGTTGATGCCCGAGGCCGAGCGAATCACGAAATGGGCGACCTCAAAAAAAGTGGGCGATTACCGATTCTGCGTCATCAGTGCCGACCGTATTGCGGCCGATGTGCAGAACACGCTGTTGAAGACCCTTGAAGAACCCCAGGCGGGAACTTTTTTCATCCTGCTGGTTCCCGACTCAGGCAGAATGATCGCGACAGTCCTTTCGCGCTGCTTGGTCATTCCGGGAGACGAAGGAGCAGTCGCGACCAGGCTTGAAGCGAGGGAGTTTCTGAAATCAGCTCTGTCGGAACGTTTTGCCCTCATCGAGGACTGGACAAAAAATAAAAAAGACGAGGATAATCTTTCCAAGTCGGAGGTCGTCGGTTTTTTGGACCAGCTGGAAAAGTTTCTGTGGGGTGAATTTCAGCGCGGAACCCCCTCTTTTAGAGGGGGGCAGGGGGGTGTTTCAACGGAAGCCCTCTTTGCCGACCTTCGGAAAATGCGAACCTATGCTGGCATTCGCGGCGCCTCGCATCGGGTGATCCTGGACTATGTCGCGATGGTCGCACCGGTTGTAAAATAATATATGTTGCAAATTTTTGGTTACATTGCGGCAACACTTAGTATTATTATGGTTATCCCTTACATTAGGGATATTCTACTTCATAAAACAAAACCAGAACGGGCCTCTTGGTTCATTTGGACAGTTCTAGGGTCCATCGCGTTCTTTTCTCAGCTGGCAAAAGGCGCAACTCACTCTTTGTGGCTGACCGCAGGGCAGACGCTTGGCGTCCTTACGGTATTCCTACTGTCAATAAAATACGGAGAGGGGAATCTTTCGAAGAGAGACTGGAAATCATTGGCATTGGCCTTGGTCGGACTTATCCTATGGGCTCTTACCCATGATGCTATCTATGCCTTGGTAATAACGATCTTTGTTGATTGCATCGGAGTCTTTCTTACGGTTTTAAAATCTTATCAAGATCCTGGTAGTGAAACTGTTTCAACCTGGGCAATGTCAGGAACTTCTGGGATATTCGGTGCGTTGGCAGTAGGATCGTTTAATCCGGTGCTCCTGCTTTATCCCACTTATATCTTCCTGGCTAACTATGCCGTTGTCATCACGATTATTCTAGGAAAAATAAAACTAAATAAAAAATAAATTTTTAGTTTTCCTTATTAGTTTCTTTATTACCCACAATGTAAAATGGCGAGGTATGACTACGAAAGATTTTAAAAAAGAAATGACTGTAAATGAATTAGCCGTTTTGATGAGGGAGGGTTTTGAGCGGCTTGAAAACAGTCTAAGACTTGAAATGCGTACAGGCTTTGGCAAGGTCGATCAAAGATTTGCCGACGTTGATCTTCAGCTCTGCAGAGCCGAAAAGGAAAGAACGGGTCTCAAGGAGGACTTGAAGCATCTTAAACTACAGAATAATACTCGACTGGAAATCATTGAGGACCGTACGGTCGTCCTTAAGAAAACCCTCGAGAAAGAGCTGGATGTCAAAGTCGCCTGGTGACTGGTTTTTGAAAGACACTTTCTTGTGATATGATGCATCCATATGGCATACAACTTTACCGAACTCAAACAGGAATTTACCAACGTCGAGGATTGGCTCAAGAAGGAGTTTTCCCAGATTTCAACGGGACGTGCGAACCCGGCGCTGCTTGATTCTATCTCTGTTGAATCTTATGGGACCTTTCAGCCGATCAAGAATATCGCTTCCGTTACCATAGAAGAAGCGAGAACCCTCCGCATTTCGCCTTGGGACAAGGGTGTCATCAAGGACATCGAGCGTGCTATCCAGCAGTCCGGGCTTCCGTTGTCGGGATCTTCGGACAGCAATGGCATCCGCGTTACCGTTCCCCAGCTGACCGCAGAAAGCAAGCAGTCGTTGGTAAAGCTGTGCAAGGAAAAGCTTGAGGAAGCGCGCGTAACTGTTCGCCTGGAACGCCAGAAGTGCGAAAAGGACATTGAGGTCCGGGAAAAGGAGGGGGAATACGCCGAAGACGACAAGTTCCGTGCGAAGGAGGAGCTTCAGAAACTCGTCGATACCGCGAACCAGACGCTCGAAGATTTGTTTAATAAGAAGGAGGCGGATATTACAACAGTGTAGTTTCGGCGGTCCGCTTTTCCCGCTTGCACCTTTTTTGCTCGCAAGCTGCGCAAAAGAAGGTGCGACGCGTGAGCGCGAACCTTACCTTATTCACAATCCATGCATACTTTCATTTCCATCATCATTTTAATACTCATTCTCGGCGTACTGGTCTTCGTTCACGAACTGGGCCATTTCACGCTGGCAAAGCTCTTCGGCATTCGTGTCGACGAATTTGGCATGGGCCTTCCTCCTCGGGCAGCAAGGCTTTTTTCATGGAAGGGAACGGAATACACGCTCAACTGGATCCCATTTGGCGGGTTCGTGAAGATTCACGGGGAAGACTCGATCGATCCGAAAGACCCCGATTACGGACGGAGCATTGGTGCCAAGAAGTGGTGGCAGCAGATCCTGGTGCTGGTTGCTGGCGTCACGATGAACGTTATCCTGGCATGGATTCTCTTCTCGGCGACGTTCATGGTCGGCGCGCCGGTTGCCGCGTCGCAAACGGACCATCCCGAATTGCTTCGGAATCCGGTTCTTACGGTTCTCGAGGTGGCGTCGAAATCTCCTGCAGAAGCCGCGGGAATTCACGCCGATGACGAGATTCTCAAGGCAAGCACTCCTCATGCGATCATTGTAAGTCCAACGGCTGACGGGTTTACCACGTTCGTGCAGTCGACGGTTCCTGGGGATTCAATTACGCTGAAACTTGACAGCGGTTCGGGAACCCGTGTCGTTACTGCGACTCCGGTCACGGGAATTGTTCCTGGACACGTTGCGCTGGGTGTTTCCGTCGATATAGTCGGTTATCAGGCGGGCCTTCCGTTTTTCAGTGCCTTCGGCGAGGGCTGGCATGCGATGTGGTATGCGGTGGCGACGACGGCCCAGGCATTCTGGCACCTGGTTACAGGGAAGCTCGGCCTCAACAGCCTCTCTGGGCCGGTCGGTCTCACAAAGACCGTGGGTGACGCAGCTCGTCTTGGATTCCTTCAAGTTGTCCTCCTTGCGGCATACATTTCGATCAATCTCGCGGTGATCAACATCCTGCCGTTCCCGGCACTCGACGGAGGACGCATCCTGTTCGTGATCATCGAGACGGTCATCCGTCGTCCGCTTCCGAGGAGGTTTGTCGAATGGGCCAACGGCATTGGCTTCTCGCTGTTGATCCTTCTTATGCTGGTGATTACGGTGAAGGATATCATCAAGTTATTTTAGAAAAAATGTAAAGATCCCTTGCATTTTTGCAAGGGATCTTTATTTTGTTGTGATTAGTTTTTTGCACCTTGGGAACCGTATTTCTCCTGAAGGTTCTTCACGATTGATACAATGTGGTGGTCATCGGGATACAGTTCAGCGAGTTTCCGGAGATCGATTCCCAGAAACGTACTTGCCGGACCTCTCAGAAGCGTCGCCTGCCGGTTGCCGTGCTGGTGAGCAAGTCTTATCGTGGCTCTTTCGGGTGCACGCGGAGACGGTGACGGAGGATTTTCGCAGAGGTATTCGATGACGGCTGCCTCGAAGACGTCTGTGGCATACACATGCTGACGGTTATCTTTCTGGTACAGGAACAGGTTGCGGTCTTCCTCTCCGGCATGATGCAGGAATTGCTCGAGGGTTTGGGTGATAATATTCATTATTGATTTTTTTGGTTGGGTTTTAATGTACTATGTTAAACAGGTTAAGTCAAGTAGTCTCTCAAAATAAAAGCCCCTCGATGAAGAGGGACTTTATTGAGTTATTAGGCATCTACCCAAGGACCGTCACTTCGTCCACAGAGCATGCAGACGCGATACTTTGTAGGTTCACCCCGTACGGATGTTTGGCCTCCCTTGGAAGGTTGACCAGGAATATGCCTGACCGAACGAGGATGGCGTTTTCCTGAACACTCGTCGCAGTCGTACATCGTAATATCGGTCGGTGCGCCAGGTTTATAGCCTTCGCCTACGAGTGTGAAAAATCCCCTGATTCGATTTCCCTCAATGTCAGTTCTTACGAATCCGCGCCTCGAGTACTCGTTTTCATCGCTCAAAAGTTTGAAAGCTTCGAGCACTTGTTCCTCTCGGAGTGGTGTAACATCCTCTTTGCTGGCATGAAGGGAATAGGTTTGATCCCCATTCTCTTCTTTTGAGTAGGAGAACCATTCGATCTTCCCATCAGTCGTTCTTATATAAAACGTTTGTAGTTCCATGATGTCTGTTTTGATGAATATTTGATTTCGTTCAAAAAGTAATATAGAATGGAAAACATGAAAAGTCAAGACTTGGCCCAATTCAACCTCCCGGCCGAACCGGGCGTCTATTTCTGGAAGAAGGGGAAGGAAATCCTGTATATCGGCAAAGCGACAAACCTCCGCGACCGCGTGCGGAGTTATTTTGCAAACGACCTCATTGACAGCCGTGGGCCGAATATTTTGGACATGGTGACGCAATCCGACCGCGTCGAATTTGAAACGACACCGTCGGTTTTGGAGGCGCTGATCCTCGAGGCGAACCTCATCAAGAAGCACCAACCGAAGTACAACACCAAGGAGAAGGACAACAAGAGCTTCTTCAGGGTGATCGTCAGCGACGAGTCGTGGCCACGCCTGATTATGGTGCGCACGCGCGACCTGCAGGTGATGGAAATCACGGGAAGGATCTCGCGCCTGAAGTTCGAGGGGAAGATCAAGTATGCGTTCGGGCCGTTTCCGAACGGCGGATCGTTGAAGGATGCCTTGAAGATAATCCGGAAGATTTTCCCGTTCCGGGATTTTCGTGCCGACAATCCTGAAAACGAGAGATTTTATAAGCAGCTGGGTCTGTCGCCGGATACGACGAATGCTGACGCTCGGCGCGAATATCTGAAGAACGTAAATAATATTCGCCTTTTCTTTGAAGGCAAGAAAACGGCCATCCTCAAGGGTCTTGAACGCGAAATGAGACAGCATGCGAAGAAGCTCGAGTTCGAATTGGCTGAACGTGCGAAAAGAAAGGTGTTTGCGCTGACACACATCAGCGACGTGGCACTTATCAAAGACGAAACGATGGAAGACCGCATCTCAAAAGGCGGGAAAAGTTTCCGCATCGAAGCCTACGACATTGCTCACATTTCCGGAACGAATACGGTCGGTGTGATGACCGTGGTAACCAACGGCATGGTAGACAAAAGTCAGTATCGAAAGTTCAAGGTGAAAAGCGTGAAGAAGGGTTCGGTGGATGATTATGCGAGCCTGTCTGAAGTCGTAACCCGGCGCTTCAATCACCCAGAATGGCCACGACCCAATCTTATTGTTGTAGATGGAGGCATTGGCCAGTACAACGCCGTCGCACATACCCTCCGCGAGATCGGCCAGGATGTTGCGATCCTCTCAGTCATCAAGGATGATCGCCATCGTCCCAAGGCGTTTCACGGACCTGAAGATATCGCGAAGAAGTACAAGAAGGATATCCTCCTTGCCAACAGCGAATCCCATCGCTTTGCCATTACGTTCCATAAGGAGCGCCGTGCGAAGGAGTTTCTGGGAAAAGGAAAATAACGCTATGATGATGGAATGCTTACCGATGTACAACAAGAATGGGTTTCAGGTTTATATGATGACAAACTGGTCAAGATTATTCGCTTTGATCCAAGCAGTGAGGAAAAATTTCAAATGATAAAGAATCGTATTCAGATCGAGCTTGGGGTTGATTTTGAAGTATTTCATCGAGGTTCAACAAGCTTGGGTATTTCTGGTCAAGACGAGATCGACGTCTACATTCCCGTATCGCCGCTG
>CAIXMG010000058.1 GCA_903920485.1 uncultured bacterium | reverse complement strand
GACTGGTGGATCTCGGTGACGATGTATCCAGCAAAGTAGATGACCTTCTCGAGCTGGTTGATCGGAATGTTCAAGAGCGTCGACATTCGCGACGGGATGCCTCGGAGGAACCAGATGTGGGCGACGGGTGATGCCAGCTCGATGTGACCCATTCGCTCGCGGCGAACGATGGCCTTCGTGACTTCCACGCCACATTTTTCACAGACGATTCCGGCATAGCGGATTCGCTTGTATTTTCCGCAGTAACATTCGTAATCCTTCTCGGGACCGAACACCTTCTCGTCGAAGAGCCCTCCTCGTTCGGAGCGGCCGGTTCGGTAGTTGATGGTCTCTGGCTTCAGGACCTCACCGTAGGACCATTCGCGGATTCGTTCCGGTGACGCGAGCGACAGCGAGATGGTATCAGGAGTGAACGTGTTGTGATCTTGTGTATTCATAGATAAGGATGAGAGGGCTTATTCGGCTGCCTGTTCGTAGGTTTCCTCATAATTGCGATTCGACCCTTCCAGTTTGACGTCGAGTGAGAGTCCTCGGAGGTAGTTGAGCATTACCTTGAACGATGCGGGGGTATTTGGCTCCTTCATCGTATTGCCCTTGATGATGGCGTCGAATGTCGCCGTTCGTCCCATGATGTCGTCGGATTTCACGGTAAGCATTTCTCGCAAGGTGTAGGCAGCGCCGTACCCTTCCAGTGCCCACACTTCCATTTCTCCGAATCGCTGTCCTCCCGACTGCGACTTTCCTCCCAAAGGCTGCTGCGTAATGAGCGAGTAAGGACCGACGGATCGGGCATGCATCTTGTCCTCCACCATGTGCGAGAGTTTGAGGATGTACATGTATCCTACTGCAACATCCTGATCGAAGGCCTCGCCGGTTCGTCCGTCAAAGAGCTTCACCTTTCCTGATCGCGCAAATCCTGCCGCTTCGAGCTCGTCCTTGATCTCGTCGGTTGAGGCTCCGGCAAACGGAGACACGATCGCCTGATAGTGGAGGCTGTTGGCAGCAAGCCCCAGGTGCATTTCCAAAATCTGTCCGAGGTTCATTCGCGACGATACTCCGAGCGACGTAAGAACCACGTCAATCGGCGTTCCATCAGCCATGTAGGGCATCTCTTCCTCGGGAAGGACCGTCGAAATAACACCCTTGTTTCCGTAGCGTCCTGCCAGCTTGTCTCCTACTTGGATGTTTCGCAGCTGTGCGATTTCGATGTAGATTTTCTTTATGACTCCAGATTCCAGTTCGTGCCCGGCTTCTCGCGAGAATACCTTCACGCCGACGACTCGACCCTTTCGGCCGTGTTCCATGCGGAGCGATGTGTCCTTCACGTCGCGCGCCTTTTCACCGAAGATGCTCCGGAGGAGTCGTTCTTCCGGCGTCAATTCGGTCTCGCCCTTTGGCGTGACCTTCCCGACGAGGATGTCTCCTTCGCGGACTTCGGCACCGATACGGACAATTCCTTCCTCATCAAGATCCTTCAAGCGGCCTTCGCCGATATTCGGAATATCATGGGTCGTCAGTTCTTCACCGAGTTTTGTGTCACGCACGACGCACTCTTCCTCATGAATGTGAATCGAAGTGAAGATGCTGTTCTTGACCAGTTTTTCGGAAAGGATGATGGCATCCTCGAAGTTCGCACCGTTCCAGCACATAAAGGCCACGAGCACGTTCTGCCCAAGCGCCAGCTGTCCGTTGTCGGTAGCCGATCCGTCAGCCAATACTTGACCCTTCTTCACCGTGTCGCCAACCGAAACGATCGGTCGGTTGTGGTACATCGTGTTCTGGTTCGTTCGTCGGAACAGCATGAACGGATACTCAATCGTCTTGCCATTAGTTCCCT
This sequence comes from uncultured bacterium, assembly GCA_903920485.1. Classification (GTDB taxonomy): domain Bacteria; phylum Patescibacteriota; class Minisyncoccia; order Phycocordibacterales; family UBA1006; genus CAIXMG01. Next base: position 1,068 of record CAIXMG010000058.1, on the reverse strand, counting down.
TGATGGCGATTTTCTGTCCGTCTGAATGAGTAACCGTTCCCGCCTCTGCGGCAACGATCAGTCGTCCGCTGTCCAAAGCGGCCCGCTCTTCCATTCCGGTTCCTACCAACGGAGCCATCGGAATGACGCACGGCATTGCCTGCTTCTGCATGTTCGATGCCATGAGGGTTCGCTTCGCGTCCGCATTTTCCAAGAAAGGGATCATCGAAGACGCCACCGAGAAGGCCTGGTTCGGCGCAACGTCGATGAAGTCAACCTGGTCTCGGGCAACCATACCTGGAGCCGTCTTTACACGGGCTTCCACGTGCGCATCGGTGATTTTTCCGTCCTTGTCATAGTTGAGTCCGGCATGCGCGATCGTGTACTGTTCTTCCTCCATCGCGTTCATGTAGATGATCTCACCCGTGATCTTCCCCTTGGTAACCTTGATGTACGGGGTCTCGATCATTCCGAAGTTGTTCACTCGTGCGAATACGGAAAGGTGAAGAACCAGTCCGATGTTCGGACCTTCCGGGGTGTGAATCGGACAGAGTCGTCCGTAATGCGAGGTATGCACGTCTCGGACTTCGAAGCCGGCTCGTTCACGAGTAAGTCCTCCCGGCCCCATCGCCGAAAGCATTCGCAAGTGCTCGATTTCCGCGAGCAGGTTCGCCTGATCCTGGAACTGGGACAGCTGGTTGGTCGAGAAGAATCCCTTGATCACGGCCTGAAGCGGTCGCTGGTTGAGAATCTGAATCGGCAACGTGGTTTCAGTATCGATGGTCGACATCTTGTCCTGCACGTTTCGGCGGATGCGGAGCATACCAACCGAGACTTCTCGGAGGAGGAGTTCCCCCACGAACTTCACGCGTCGGTGCGCCAAGTGATCGATGTCGTCTGCCTTTGACTTCGGACTCGAATTAAGTTCAGCAATCTTTTCGATAATAGTAACCATGTCGTCAATCGTAAGCGTCATGGTCGCAAGCGCTTCCGCGTCCATCTTCTTGTTGAATCGCTTGTTGAACGAGTATCGTCCGACCTCTGACAGGTCGTAGCGTTCCTTTCCGAGAATCGAGTCGACGAATTCCT
>CAIXMG010000057.1 GCA_903920485.1 uncultured bacterium | reverse complement strand
GTCAAAAGTTGTCGACTTGAAAAACTGTTCTCCGACTTTTTGTGCGCCAAGTGCCGTCAGTTTCCTTTCAACATCCGCAATATCGATATCAAGTACTTTCGCCTCGATTTCCTGTGCCATATCACGGCAGAATACCATTTTTTAGTCCTTGTGGCTATCGCGATTTCCCCACTGCCAGCGCATGGATTCACCCTTGAAGAGAGACAGGGCAACCAACCCAATGGTAAGGGCGACTAGTATGACCGTGCCGGTGATAATCGACGCAGGCGTATTGATGTGGCGAGTTATGACAAGGTCAACGATGATCAGGACGATGTAGACCGTCAGCGAAAGCCACCCCTCCCATGTGGCAGGGCTTAGTCCGTATCCGTAGCGCTTTCGTTTAAACCAGAGTGTTTTCATAACTTCATTATACCACAACGCAAAAAAGCCCTGCGGCTTTTAGGCTTCTGGCAGCTGTCGTGCCTGTTCCTCAGCATTGACGATCATGGCTGACCTGATGGCTTCGATGTCGATCGGCGTTTCCTGTCGGCATTCGAAGTTCTGGCATTTCATGACAAGCCCCTCCTGGAGGACTTCCATTCCGCAGTCGCCGCATACTAATCGTGGGTGGTTCATATATGATGGGTGAGATAAATGCGAATAATGATCTGTACCGAGCATACCACATTTTTCAATCTTACATAAGAACATCCTCGAAATCAACGATTCGGTCTTTTTCGTCGACCTTGATTCCTTCTTTCTTGTACAGCGCCATGCGCGCCTTGCGATGCTTGGCATCTACCCATATTTTTCTGTTGGCATAGACGATTCGGTGGAACGGGATGTCCTTCTGTCCCGCCGTGTAGGCTTTCCCCAAAATACTCGTGATGCTCTGCGATGCCATCGCGCCGCCTCCTGCGGCGCGTGCAATGCGACCGTAGGTCGTCACGCGTCCCGTCGGGATCATCAATGCAATTTTCAGGACTCGTTCGCTGAATGTCGAACCGGCAAGGTCTTTTTTCTTCATAGGCATTCACGAAGCTTTTCTTGTAACGGATCGTTGACCATAAACTCGATTGATTGTGGTTCGGCACAGTCGACATTCACGACTCCTTGCAGGTGATCATATTCGTGCTGAAGCAATCGCGCAAGAAATCCACCGGCCGGTTCGGACATCTGAACACCTTCTTCGTTAAGGTAGGAAATTTCGATCGACTCTGAACGTCTTACGTCGACGGACAAATATCCGCAGCTCAGGCATGATTCGCGATACAGGCTGTGCTTGGTTGATGGGTTACTCACGACAGGATTTATGTAAATCTTGAATTGATCGTTGACAAATGTGACAAATACAGACTTGCCGATGCCAATCTGAGGCGCAGCAAGACCGCGACCAAATCCGGCGATCTCTCGGTACTTTTTCAAAACATCCTTCAGCTGGCTTCCAATCGCAAGGCCTTCATCTAAGGAAATATCTATCGTCTTTTCGCGCAATACCTTGTCACCGATAAAGACAAGTTCCGGACACAATCTGAGAACCTCAGTGAAGGTGCTGTTGAGTTCTTGCACACGTTGATGTGACATATTTCTAGAATCCTAGTACTTCATTTACCAAAATCACATGCACCATCTTCCCCATGATTGCCGGCTCGGTCTCGAAGATCAGAAGTTTTGAGAGGACGGAACCGCCCATTCCGACCGACTTCATGCGGGCATCCTCAAGCGGATAGACATAGTCGCGGACACGAGCGATCGTGGAATCAAGCGTCGGTGCGATTTTCTGAGTGCCCACGACAAAAATAATATTCTTCGAGGTGAACGTGATCGGCGGCAGCTGGCTGCCTGAGCCTGATGCGATCACGAGTTCCCCGGTCTGCGAAACGGCATGAACGCTTCCCAAATAATAGTCTGCAAACAATGAAGCGTTTCGGAGCTGTGCCTGCTTGGCAGGATCGCTCTCTGCAACCACGGCATCCTTCAAATTTTTCCACGGATGCGCACCTGATTTCAACAGTTCGATATATCCGATCTGTTCAAGCGTCTGTGACGAACCGCTGGTGATCGATGCTCCCGCAGGAATAAGCTCCTTGATTTTTTCAAGGGCTTCAGCGGAATTCGCAACCGTAATCGGATTGAAATTCCTCGCCTTCAAGGCTTCAATGGTTGTCGCAAGTACTTCAGGCGTTGCAAGGGTGGTGTAATCCATATTATTTGTTGGCATCCAAGAACTTGGCAAGTTCAACCGACATCATCTTCCAGTTCTCTGCTGAATGGTCGGCCTTCTCCTGGGTTTCTACGTTGCTCTGTGTGATGGTAAGCTTCGTTCCTTCGGGAACTTCTTCTAATGAATACGTAATCGTCTGATAGGATTCGGGAACATCGGGTGACCCAAGCATCGGACTCCAATAGGTATACGACAGCGAATGCGGAGGATTGAACGATATTACGATCCCCTTGTCTTCATACGCCTTTCCGTCCCATTCGCCGCGGAAGAAGATCGGCGATCCGACGGTCCAGTCGGTGTCC
>CAIXMG010000056.1 GCA_903920485.1 uncultured bacterium | reverse complement strand
TCCTTCGTGATGATGGTGCCGATGAGTCCCTGGAAGGTAAACGCTGTTTTGTAAAAACTGCTGAGGGTGTTCTGCATTGCAGAGGCTCCTGGAATGTTAAGGAAGGGGTTCCCAATCAGAATTTCTTCCTCAGAAATTGCCTGGGTGACATCGTTTTGGACTGCAGCAAGGGCGGTTGTGTTTTTGGCTCCTTTGTCACCAGTATCATTGGCTCGTCCTTGGGTTGCCTTCGTTTGTTGATCTACATAATCATTAAGACGGCTTTCCCATCCTGTGTCTGGTCCCGGGACACATTCTTCTAGCGCCAACACGGTTCCGTCAGATACGGGTTTTTTTACTGAATCGACGGTTTCCTGGAGGTATTGAATCTCAAGTGCCGTTTGTTCCGTGCTGCTATCAAGGTCGTTGCGGAAGTCAACGATCTGATCGGGTACGCTTGCCCACGAGCCGCCCGAATTCACGACGGTGCTTACATCATAAGGGTCGCCATAGGGATTCTGAGCTGCTCCTCCGTCAGGATCGAGCTTTGATAGCCCCTTCGCAATCAAATTTGAGGCAAGTTGCTGAAGAGATGCAGAGATAAGTTTTCCAAAGGTGTTGGCATTATCAAGGCGGGTAAACGTTTCCGACGTTGCCAGTCCTGCCAGCTGGGAATTGATGCCCGCGGGGGTTTTTATGTTTCCGTTCGAATCCGTGGTCGGAGTGAACCCGCTACTCGTGAGCTGCGTCTTTGCGTTGTTTTGGGAGCTGGTGATATTCTTTGCCAGCTGGTCCTGTGCGATCATTGCAGAACCCAGTGGTGTGTTCTGGGGTAGTGCCAGTTGTGAGTAAAAATCCCAACCCTGGTTCCCCGCTGCTCCGATATTCCTCGAGGCAGTCTGCCAGGTTACTCCGCTGGGAAGCACTTTGCTGAGAGAGAATGAATTGAGTCCCTGAGATGTATCGTTGGGGTTCGACAGGGCAGCGACCTGGTTTGAAATCCCCTGACTAATACTCTTAGCGAAGGGATTGCCCGAGGCGTTCAGGACTTTGGTGTAGGCACTGACTTGTTGAGTGCCGAGGTTGTTGAAATAGGCCCCAAAATTCTTAATGAAGAGCGAGTTCTGGTTGCCACTTGCACCGCCGTTCACCTGGTTGAGAATCTTGGTGACGAGCTTTTTTGAAATTGCCTGCGCGGTGGTATAGGCAAGCTGGTCAAGTCCAAATGTTTTCAGTACTTGCATCGTACTATTGGCCGTGTTGACGATTTGAGTACCCAGTTCCGATCCCGAAAGGATTTTTTGGACTATGTCTATGACGGGAAGGCCGGCTGCTTTCGCCGACCTCAAGGGGACTCCGATCGTTATCGCCAGAACAGCAAGTAGGACGCAGATTTTTTTAAGTCGCTTGTTCATAATGAATTATTGGGCATATCCTTTAGGGTCGAGAGCAATTGAGAAATAGATGGTCAAACCTCCCTCTGATTTCGTAAGATTGATCAAGCTGTCCTGGACAATGGACAGGCTACTCATCCTTGATAGGTCGTCAGAATTAGCGGGGTCATAGGTGCTCACCGTTTGATAAAGCTCTTGAAGCTCGTTGATGACACCAAGGTTCATTGGTGCTGCGGTGTCGGGAACGGGCACACTCTTAAGATCATTGATGTTTTTCTCGATAAGATCGAGGCCCGGCTGCAGGCTTGTCTTGTCTCCGGTTCCTGCGAAGTAGGTTTGTAGTTGGCCGAGAAAAGTTTTGAAGACGGGATTGTTTAGAGAAACAATCTGTTTTTCTTGTTTGTAGTAGGCCTGATTTGTTGCCAGAGAGCTTGGCACTATGTTGAGATCGGATAACGTCGACAGGGTGAGCTTTGCCTTTTGTGCGGCGATGTAATTAAGTACCTCGTCTCCTGTCGCCGTTCCAACACTGGTTCCCGAAATGCCGTCGTCCACCTGTGAGGTGGCTGCAAGGTCGCCGTAGATTGCCAGGGAAACCTTGTCGGTGTCGGTGGTTTGGTTTTCAAGGTTGGTCAGATCCTGGGGGCTGATCTGGGTTCTAATTTTTGCAAATTCCGCTGCTGCGTTTGGATCATGGGGATCAATTCCTACGGCGATCAGCTCCCAATCAGGAATTCCGGTACCGCTTGAGTCTCTGATGGTGGGATCGGTAGTCGGGATTGCGACCAGGGAATCACTTGCCTGCCCCGAGACGGCCACCTGATGTCCCTTGCGAACCGCCCAAGGAATAAAAAAATAGAGCGCTATCGCAAGAGCAATGATGCCGATCGTGATCCTGATCTTTTTACTTGGCATGAAATTTCCGTATGAGCGAGGCGCGTTATATTCCATACTGTGCATTATACACGTATCGCGACAGGAAAAGCCACTGTGAAATCCCCAAATCTTCGGCTCGAGCATTCAGCAGAATGCCTCCTTCGTTCATGGCCTGGGCCACTAGGTCAGGCTCGAGAATATTCTTCAGGTTTCCTGCCAGAATCTTTCTTTTGTGGGCGAATCCCGCTTTCACGAGCTGAAAAAACACCTCTTCGTGATGCTTGTTTAGGAAGTTTTTCCGAGAAATCTCGGAAATCTTGATCACTGCGGAATCGATGCTTGGTGCAGGAACAAAACTCCCTGCTTTTACCGTACATATATAGGTAGGGATTCCGTATGCCTTTACGGCAATGGACAAGATGCTTTCCTTTCCTGGTCTGCCGGTCTTGGGGTCTTTCGCGACGATGCGTTCGGCGACTTCCTTTTGAACCATAAGTACCATCATTTCCGGCTGAAACGATGCGGAGAGGAACTTTTCGATGATTGCCCCGGTGATGTTGTAAGGGATGTTGGCTATCAGCTTATAAGAACCGTAAAACCTCAATACCTCAGGATCAAATTCCAAAATGTCTCCATTTATAAGATCAAAACGATTCTGGTTGATAGCACTGGCATATTCTGTTTTCAAATATTCAAAAAGCTGGTCGTCTTTTTCTACGGCAATGACTCTTCCTGCGCGGCCGAGCAGTTCCTTTGTCAGTGCCCCTTGTCCAGGACCTATCTCAAGGACCACTTCATCGGGTGTTGGGTCAGCCGCATCTGCGATTTTCTCGATGATGCCTTGATTTTTTAGGAAGTTCTGTCCCAGTGACTTTTTGGCGCGATGCTGCATAAATGGAATATAGCATAAAAGCCCCATAAGGGCTTTACCAGTCGAGATACACGGTCTTTATCGGTTTCGGCACATCACCCCCAAAGGCATCTTCCCGTTCGATGATTTCCTCGGGGATGTCGGCAAGGAATTCCGACGGCATGTTGAAGGTCTGCTCGCCGTAGATCGTTCGCATCATGGCATATGACAACAACAGCTGTTTTCGTGCACGCGTGAGCGCAACGTAAAATAATCGGCGTTCTTCCTCTTGATCCTCGATGGTTTTTTTCTCATCAAACCCGTCGTGCGGGAACAGTCCCTGCTCGAGTCCGCCGATGAACACGTAGTCGAACTCAAGACCCTTTGACGCATGAATCGTCATAAGTTTCACGCCATCTTTTTTCTTTGAATCGTCCAGTTCATCCTGGTCGGACTGAAGTGCGATGTCTTCGAGCATGAGCGAGAGGTCACCATATCGTCCCGCGAACGTCACCAGTTCCTCGAGATTTTCCAGCCGCTCCTGTTCGTCCTCGCTTCCTACTCGGTACAGGTCATAGAATCCCGATCGCTCGATGACGAATCTGACGATTTCAGCCGGCGTATGATCTTTTGCATACCCCTCGATCGCGTCCAGGAGCATCTCGAACGATTGGTACATGCGCGCCTGTGCCGGCGGAAGCGTGCTTGCCATGCCGGCGAAGATCTTCGCGACAGCAGCCGGTCCCAATCCTCGCTTCGGCTCGTTGATGACACGCTTGATATCGGACAATCCGTCACGGTTGAGTGCTGCGCGAATGTACGATACGGCGTCTTTGATCTCCTTGCGTTCGAAGAATTTCGTACCCAACAATTGATAGGGAACGTTCTCGCCAAGAAATGCCTCCTCGAGGACGCGCGACTGGAAGTTCGTGCGATACAGTACGGCGATCTCCGTCGGCTTGCAGCCATTTTTGATGAATTCCTTTGCCGTTCGTGCGATGTGGTACGCCTCGTCGCCCTCGTTCATCGCGGTGAAGAGTTTCACTTTCTCGCCGTCACCCTGCTGGGTCATCAGGGTCTTCGGAATGCGCGCGGTGTTCTTCTTGATCACTTCGTCCGCGGCCGTAAGGATGTTCCGCGATGACCGGTAGTTTTCCTCAAGGAGGATCGTCTGCGCCTCGGGATAATCCTTTTCGAAGTTGAGGATGTTGCGCAGGTTCGCGCCTCGCCACGAATAGATGTTCTGGTCGGTGTCACCGACGACGCACAGGTTGTGATGCTTCTCGGCAAGCAGGCGGACGATGTCGTACTGCACGCGGTTCGTGTCCTGGTACTCGTCGATGTGAATGTACTTCCACCGGTCCTGCAGGGTCGCGCGCACCTCCTTGTTGTGTTCCAATAGCACCAACGTTTTCAGAAGCAGATCGTCAAAGTCGACGCCCGATTCCTTTGACTTGGCCTCCTCGTACGCAAGCCAGACGGCAGCAACGATTTCCGTAAATGCGCTGTGGGTCGCCTTGGCAAATCCGTCGGCGGTCACGCCGTCGCTCTTTCGGCTTGAGATGAAGCTTCTGATTTTCTTCGGCTCGTGCAGTTTCGGATTTACGCCTTTCGCTTCCATCGCTTCCTTGATCAGTTTCATCGTGTCGCTGGTATCAAGGATCGCAAAATCCTTCTTGAGCCCCGCTTCGCGGGAAAACCTCCTTAATATGTAAACTCCCAACGAATGAAATGTTTTCAGCATCGGAACCTCGGAATTTCGCTCTCCTCGCCAGCTTGGTGTGTCGACGGTGCGCCCGCCCTCGGGATGGATCATGTGCATGACGCGCTCGCGCATTTCCTTGGCGGCCTTGTTGGTGAAGGTAATGGCAAGGATGTTGGCGGGGTGGACACCTTGGTGGATCAGATGGAAAATCCGGTGCGTAAGCGTCTTCGTCTTTCCTGTTCCGGCTCCTGCGACGATGAGCAAGGGCCCTTCGGTGGCAAGGACCGCTTCGCGCTGTTTGGTGTTGAGGGTTTCGAGGTAGTCCATAATGAGTCCGATGATTATAACAGAAAAACCCCGACGTGGGTCGGAGCATTTCGTTATAACATGGCAAAGCGTTCCGCCTGGTCAAGGGCTTCGTCCACGGTGACCGTTTCAACGTCGACATCCTTCTTCTTGAGTCCGTCGACAATCGACGCCATTCGTTCGCTGAGCTTTCGTGCACCGGCTGGATAATTGTCGAGGGTTCGATCAATTGATTTTCCGTTGGCATCGGTTCCCCAGGCGTATTCTGCTGGATACACGAAGGGTCGTGCTGGCAGCATCTTGGCTTTGTTCCAGTCGTCAAGGAGTCCTCCTTCGATCGGTCCGCCGAACGCGGATTCCAGAATCAATTGTTTCTTGTCAGTCGTTCGTACCGGTATCGGAACGGAAGTATTCATGGGAGAAGCGGGTGTCGGAGCGCTTGATCCTTGTGATTGTGCAAACTTCTTTTTTAATAAGTCATATGATGAGGTAGTCGTCTGGATTTTTTCTCCAGCGGTGGCAGGAATTATTTCGTTTGGCGAAACGGGATGAGGTTGCCCCAGTTTTTCCTGCAGCCAGTTCTTTGCCTCGTGGTGTTGCATGACAGGCTCTGCTGGTTTTTCGGTTGCCATAACAGGAATGACAACTTCGGGTGATGGAGTAACAAGAGGAACAGCTATCGGCTCGGCAGGTTTTTCTTCGGGAGCAGGAACGCTTATTGGTGGAACTTCCGTAACTACGGGAGCATCGGAGCTTGGGCTCCCCTTTATAAGGGGAGCTGGCACGAGCGGAGCGAGTGACTGAGGGGTCTGTGAATCAGTAATCTTGAAAAACTGATACGTCTTTCTTGGGTTGGTTACGGTTCCTGCTACAGGGTCTGTGGTGGTTTCTGTCCAGGATTCGATCAGCGTGAAATCAGAACTGGGTGCGGCGTGAAGAATCGTATAGGCGTGTCCCTTTTGGGTACCGTCTTCAATCTTTCCCTTGAACCCGTTTTCCATGAGGACCTTCAGGATGCTTCCCGACTGCGGATCCATGGCCAAGGGCCCTTTTCCTGTCTGAATGACCGTCGCAAGATCTGCCGCTGGAATTGCCACCGGCGTTGCGGCCGATGTCGAACTTGAAAGAGGGATGTCAGTGATGCTCATGGCTTCATTATATGATAAGTATGAACAACATGCTACAAATGGCATCACGTTTCTTTACACGGGGTCAAATAGGTTGCTATCCCCACACCTTGTTGACCGACCCTGGGAGGGTGCTACTCTTATAGGAGTGAGGCTTCGGCCTACCACCCTGTCCAGGAGTTCTCCTGCCATGACCGCCTGACCACCCTCGGTAATCTTTTTCTTCGGCTTATAAAAAACAACTCTCAAGAATCGTCCTTCTTCACGGTGAAGAACCGACTGATGACCATAGGCCTCAAGGGAGCCGGACTTGTCCTGGCAACCGCTCTTCTCGTTTCTCCCCTTTCAAGTGAAGCGTGGTTTTTTTCGTCCGCTTCCGCACAGGGAAATACCTCGACCTCTCTTGCCGATTCGGACGCAAGTGCCCAGGACCTTTCCCTCATGTCTCCTCAAATTGCCATGGCTTCAGACCTGAAGCCCGTTGATGAGGATGCGGAAATAACGATTACCGACAACGATTCCCTTTCCCCTGCCATCGGTTCGATGGGAACCCTTGCCGACATGGTGGACATTCCTGAAACGGATACGATCAGCACTTATGTTGTCCAACATGGTGATACCATCCCCAAGGTTGCGGCACGGTTTGGCGTTTCGCAGAATACGATTCGTTGGGCTAACAACCTTGGTCCGAAGGACGTGCTGCACGTTGGGGAGACGCTTGCCATCCTTCCTATTACGGGCGTGAAGCACGTTGTGGTGAATGGTGACACGCTTGCAAGTCTTGCCAAGGAATACCATGCCGACGTGTCGGACATTGCCGACTACAACAACATGGACGTCACGGGCTCCCTTGTTGTTGGGGACACTATCATTATTCCGGATGGTGAAATTACCATCATCAAGGTTGTGACCGACAAGAAGACAGGAAAGACGAAGACGGTTGTCGATACGGGGTCGGCCGTTCAGCCTACGGGTATCACGGTAGCGCATGGTTACTATATTCGTCCCCTTCCCCTTGGTCCGGGTGTGCAGGAAACCCAAGGATTCCATACGCGATACAATGCGATCGACATCGGAGCCCCTGAGGGAACACCGATCCACGCCATGGCCGACGGAGTCGTCATCGTCGCCAAGTCACCTTCCGAATGGAATGGCGGTTACGGAGGGCTGACCATCATTGCACACCCCAACGGTTCGCAGACGTTGTATGCTCACCAAAGTAAGCTGTTGGTCACCGTTGGACAGCAGGTCAAGCAGAACGACGTCATCGGACTGGTCGGGCACACGGGTGACGTGAGCGGTCCTACGGGAAATCACCTGCACTTCGAGATTCGCGGCGTGTATCCGACACCGGTGCTGTATCCGAATCCTTATATGAAGTAACCACCCCTCAGTCACTCGATGACTCGTGACAGCTCCCCTTATCAAGGGGAGCTTCCCGTTTCCAGAATTTACATTAGAAGATATTGATCTCGCTTACGTGGTCCTCCCCTGCAAAGGGGAGGTGGCCGCAGGCCGGTGGGGTGAGGTTAGCCTCGGCTGCGATACTGAAACGCTTCAAGTACGTGCTCCACTCTAATATCCTGTGCGTCATCGAGATCGGCAATCGTCCGTGCCAGTTTGATGATGCGGTGGTATCCTCGTGGTGACAGCTTGAAAGCGGTTGCACTTTCTGCCAGAAGTGCGAGCACCTCTGATGACAAGGTAAGCTTCTCGATGTCTCGCGCATGCATGTGCGCATTCTGTATTTTTGTCGTACCGAATCGGGCTTCTTGGGCCTTTCGTGCGCGAAGCACTCGTTCGCGGATCTGCTGGGACGTTTCCGCGGCGACAGCACGGCCGGAAAGTTTTTCATACTCGACATGCTCGACGGTCATCCAAATGTCGATTCGATCCATGATCGGCCCGGAGATCTTCCTGCGATAACGTGCGAGGTCGTGAGGTCCGCAGGTGCACGGTTTGTGCCGAGAGCCGAAATTTCCGCAGGGGCAGGGGTTCATGGCGGCGACCAGGGTGAACTGTGCAGGAAACTGGGCACTTCCTTTCGCACGCGAGATGTGGACTACACGATCTTCCATCGGTTGACGGAGGGCTTCGATGACGCGCTTGTCGAATTCGGGAAACTCGTCCATAAACAGGACGCCACGATGGGCCAGCGTGATCTCGCCCGGCTTTGGAATGCCTCCCCCTCCGATGATCGAGACATAGCTGGACGTATGATGGGGCGAACGAAACGGCGGGTGCGTCACCAGCAGCTGGTGATTCCCTTGCAGTATCCCCGCAATGCTGTGAATTCCCGTGACCTCGAGGATTTCTTCCTTCGAGAGAGGCGGAAGCAATCCCCCGAACGCGCGTGCCAACATCGTCTTTCCCGTTCCTGGCGGTCCGGACATCAGAACATTGTGCCCGCCAGCTGCTGCGATTTCAAGTCCGCGCTTTGCCGTTTCTTGTCCGCGGATTTCGCAGAAGTCGCTCAAGACCTGCAGGTCTGTCTCGGGAATGATTTCCGTCTTTGGCTGCGCAGCGATCATGGCACGATGATCGGATTCCTCGTTAATATGATGAAGGATCTGCTCAAGTTTTTTTGCGGGATAGATGGAGATTTCCTCGATGAGAGCCGCTTCTTCCCCGTTCTGGAACGGCACGAAAACTTCCGTGAACCCAAGGTGCCTTGCGGTCTGAACAATGGGAAGGATTCCCGTGACGGGCTGCAGTTCCCCGTTCAATGACAGTTCCCCGATGAAGAGCTTCTTGTCAGGGTCAAACGAAATGTCGTGGTTCGAAAGAAGGTATGCCACCGCAATCGCAAGGTCGAAGTAGGATCCCTCCTTGCGAAGTTCCGCGGGGGCCAGGGACACGACGGTCTTTTGGTTTTCCTGTTTGGGAGACGTGTAGCCCGAATTCTTGATGGCGCTGCCGACACGATCGCGGGCTTCCTCGACGGCTTTGTCCGGAAGCCCAACGATCGAAAACGCATGAAGGCCGTTCGTGATGTCGACCTCGACGGACACGATGTGCCCCTTGAGCTGATAGGGTTGTGCTGAATAGACTCGGGAAAAGTTTTTTGCCATGTCTCCAGCCTAGCAGGTCATCATCAAGAAAATATCAAGAGGAACTAAATAAGTTCGAACCAACGCAAAAACCGCCGAAGCGGTCCTAGCTGTTCATCATGGCCTTGCAGGTTTCCGCTGCGGGATTTGCTTCCAGTCGGTCTTCCTCGATCAGCGACCCCGATTTCAGGCAGATGCCATAGGTTCCCTTCTCGATGCGGTCAAGGGCGGCGACCACCTGGTTGTACTTTGTTTCAAGCGACCCCAGTCGCGCGTTCTTCGAGTCGAACTCCTCGAAGAATCCTGCCTGATCTGCCTCATCTCCGTCAACGGCATCGTGGACGTCCGGCGTCGCGGCCCAATCCCCGTTTCCATCCTGCTGGGCAATGCTCTTCAGTTCAGTCTCAAGAAGGGCTTTTTCAGCTAGGAGTTTCTCCTTAAAATAGTTGATGCGGTCCTTTTTCATGCCCTCAATCATAGCACACCTTTGCCCAAAAAGAAGTTTGACAGAAGTACCTATTGTGTTTTATGGAATCAGTAGATTTGGCTGTTGGCAAAGCGCTTCAAGAGTTCGGGAATGATCTCCACCTTGTCCACGATGACGATGGTGTGCTCGTCAAGGAAGAAGTATGCCAGCATGATGTCGTTGTCCTGGTAAGGCGATGTGATGCCCACGAATGCGTTTGGTGACCCGGTGCCGGCGGTGCTCGCGTCAGAGCCGTCGAGCGTGATGGATGCCGGTGCGTGGTATCTGAGCACCCGCACGTTTTCGTTGGAAATTATCTCGTTGTCAAAGGTGTCTCGAACGAGACGGGTCTTGAGGAAGTCCTTAGAAACTCCGAAGAACGGGCCAAGGTCTGCAAGCATCGTGCCTTCCCACTGCTGCATGAGTGCAAAAGACGTGCCATAGTCGTTCACTTTCAGAACGAGGAAGTGACTGGTCCCTTGGTCATTCTGATAGATGCCGTGCATGAAGACAGGGGTGAGTCCGCTTACCGCGGCGAATTCCTGGCTGAGGCTGCTGGGGATGTCGGTTATTCCCAGTGCGGTAAGAACCGTTGAAAATGAGACGCGCTGCCCGGCACTTGCATAATAGATGTCTCGGATGTCGCCATTGGCAGTCGGTTGAGCAACGACGTCTTCTATAGCCTGCTCGAGCATGAAGAACGGCTGGTTGGGAGTCACTTCTATCTTCGTGTGAATCTCGGTCTGGACCAGCGACTGGATTTGTTGTTGCTGAGGGTTTCGCGAAACAGGAACGCTGCTGGAAAGCAGGTATCCCCCGATGCCGATCACCGCAAGGATAACGACGGCACTCGCGATGACATACAAGATATTTTTGGGCGATGCTGGGGACTTGGCTTTCTTCACGGACTCTTCGTTTCGTGCCTGGGTAAGCAACGACGATGCGACCTTCCCCTGGTTCGAATTTACAAGGTGCGACATGTCTTCGTACATGGTGTGTTCTGCGAAGGGAGAAGCTTCTCCGTTGACGACGTTGGTTTTCCTCTGGTCAGACACCCCCGGCTTCGCCACCCCCTCTGAAAGAGGGGGCTTCTCCGTCTGGACTTGTTCTGGTGTCGTTGATGGCACCTTCGGAAACAGGTATTCAGGAAGCCTCGGAACGAAT
>CAIXMG010000055.1 GCA_903920485.1 uncultured bacterium | reverse complement strand
GCCCGTAGGGCGGAGGGGTGGCAACTAAAATCCCATTATCCATTTCCTTGATTTCAAAATGCCATCCTTCCTTTTCAAGGAGTTCAAGGAACGGACCCATGCGTTTTTGCATGTTGCCAGCGTTATCGGCGACGATCATGGCACCTTTTGCAAGGTGCTTTTTGAGCAAGGGAAAATATTCGTGATAATGCCCGCGATCAGCATCCATGAACACGAAATCAATCTTCTTGCCATTAAGAATCGATTCAAGGTTTTTTATCATGTCCATGATCTGCCCCTCATAAAAGGTTGCGGTATCCGAAAGTCCTGCACCTGAGATGTTTTGCGTGGCAATCGCGACCTTTTCGGGATTTTGTTCCACGGTGTAGATGTGCCCGTCGTATTCATGCGCAGCATGAGCCAACCATAACGTCGAGTATCCGATGGACGTTCCCAATTCAAGGATTGTGGCAGGCTTTTGTTCCGAAACCAGGTCATGCAAAAACTGCCCCGTTGCGCAAGGGATGATCCAGCACCGTTCGCCCTTCTTAGGGTCGTTCACCAGGTCTTCACCGCGCGCTATCTGGTCCGACGACCACCATACGAGCGTTTGCGCCTGCCCCTCGGCTTTTTTGAGGATGTCTTCGAATGTCATGGTTCAAGTATACGTATGGATGGGGGATTGAACAGGGACTTGATAAGTGGGTTGTTTTGTGGTTATATGGGGGCAGACTTGGAATTAATTTACTTAATCAAAAAAACTTAATATGTTAAACCCATTAAAGCAGATAGAAAAACGTTTTGACTCCCTCGTTAAGCTCATCTTGGTTCTTATGAGGAACTTGGAAGTGACTGACAGCACAGAAAACAGTCAGTGGAATCTTATGAATAAGACATTCCAGTTCCTTCCTAATCAGGAAGACAAGGTGTGGCTTTTCATACTTTTCTATCGTCAGCAAATCAATACTGATACAGGCCCCGACGATCGTCGTGACTGGCTTTGGAAAAGTCGTCGAGTCATACCAGCAGAACTGTTCGTCATGTCCTTGGTCGAAATTCTTGAAGAAGACGATTCCGGAGATGCGACGGCCATCGCTCTCTTTGCAAGAGATTGCTGCCTGTGGCTGATCGATCAGAAAAGAAGGGATCGTGATGTGAACAAGTGGGAGTGTCTGTTCTTGGCAAAGTTTCTGGAGAACCTAGGTAAGAGCATCCAGGAAAGCAATGTTCATCATGCGGGCCGTTATATTATGGATACCCTTCCTTCTATGGTTGGGAGTATGATCGAGCCTGGCGCGTATGTGTATGTTCCTGAGATAGAAGAATTCGTATTGCAAAGTAGTCCCAGCATCCACGTCCCTTCTTTCTTTGGAAGGCTCATGCTGGAACTGGAACCTCAAAAAACAGAAGCTGGTTATGCTCTCTCGCTTCTTAAAAAAATGCAAGCGGAGACACCCTGCTACTTGGTAGCGAACCAAAGAGTCACAAAATCTTTCTCAACTCTCATCCAAAGCTATCAGAAGGACCACGTGTTTCTCAAGGCAGCGTTTAACTTCCTTGAGAGCTGTATCAAGGATGAATCACTGCCTGAGGAAGAGTATCACCAGTATGCAAGTTCTGTCATGAATAATTTCCAACACTTGGTGAAGGCGAAATAAAACTCAATCAAAACTCAACAAAAACCCCTCACAGCTAAGTGAGGGGTTTTTGCATGGGCTATCTCATCGGTTGCCGCAGGGGATGGTCGTCATTGGCAAGGAGGTAGTCGAACGAGAAGGCGCTGGAACCTTCGAAGAAGATGGCGATCATCGCGATGGTCAGGCCGAAGTCGCGGACGCCGATCCCTCCGTAGCCGACGGTATAGGTGATGTCGAGGAGGTGCAGGAACAGAAACGCGGCCGTAAAGCGCGTCCAGAACCCGAAGAGGAGCATGAAACCGAAGACGACCTCGAACCAGCCGTTTACGAGGATGAGGCCGATCTGACTGACCGGAAGGGGCGTCGTCCATGCCGGAAGGAACCCGAGCCATGATGTGGCATCGGAAAGCTGACTGAAGCCGAACCAGAGGATGATTGCGGCCATGCCGACGCGAAGGATGATGGGTGAAGCTTTTTTCATATGGGTTCAGTGTACTCCTCTTGAAAAGGAATTGCTAATACACCTCGAGGTCGGGACTGTGGAGAAGCGATCCCTCGACGGAGCGGTCGCTCCTGAGAATGAGGTATTCGAAATCGTATTCCGCCAACAGGATTTCGGGCGCACAGAAATAAAGGGCCGTGGTCATCGCATCGGCAATCATCGTCGTGTCGGCCACGACCCACAGCGCAGCGATTTCCGTTTCAGACGAGAGGGTCGACGGATTGATGATGTGCGTAAACTTTTTCCAGGCTCGTCTGTTGCCTGATGATCCTGCGAGGCTGCTATTTTGCAAGTTCATGACACCGATAACTCGCGAAGGGTCCGAAGGGTCTTCAAGTCCTACGCGGAGAGGCTCGATATTTCGGTGACGCATGTCACCACCCGCATCGACGCAGTATCGCGTTACTCCTTGGGATTCGATGAGGTCGCTGAGAATGTCCACGAGGTAGCCTTTTCCGATGGCGCCGAAATCAAGTTTCACTTCTTTTTTTATGGTAATTTGGTCCGTATCAACGTGCAGTGCCTCGTCCCACGAAACGGGTTGCGTCATCGGTTTGGGTTCAAGAGAGTAAGACGAGTCGTATCCGGCATCCGAAAGGACTTGACCAATCAAGGGCGTCATCAGCCCGTCTGTCAGCAGGTACAGTCGTTCGTAGGCATGAAGCATGGGTTTCGCGTCGCCAGGAAGATCGTAGGTGCCTGGAGTCGATGATATTTTTGAAAGCCAGGAATCCTTTCTGAACCGCGAATAGGTGGACTCAAAAAGCTCGATCCGTTGCCGGATAAGCTTCAACAGGGAAGTTTCTGCCTCGGGAGAAACTTCCTGGTAAAGGTCGATGGTCCAGTGGGTTCCAATCGCCTCGAATGACCACCTGCTTTCCGCCATAGTCGGTTATGCCGCTGCTTCGGCCTTGATCTTCGCAACGGCCGCGTTGAATCCGATGCCGGTCAGGGACGATCCTGAAACCTTGCCGACGTTCACGTCGCTGATGTTCTTGCCGTCAACAAAAGCCTTATAGCCCGAGATGAACATGCCCTGATAGCGTCGGGATTCTCCGTCGTTGGCTTCCGACGTTACCGTCGAGCTTTCGATGATCCCATCCTTGAGCGTCAGGGATACGGCGACGCTTTCGGTTCCCGCAGGGGAGTCATAGCTTCCAGTTGCCTGGAACGTTCCGTCCTTGTAGGACGATGTCACTGGGGTAGAAGAATTGCTGGTTGTGGTTCCCGTTGTAGCCGGAGTCGCAACAACCGTTACGGTGTTCGGGGTCGTCGAAGTCGCATCGTTGTTTTTGTGGTCAGCGATGATAATTCCTGCTCCGACGCAGAAGATGATAAAGACGGCAATGCCGATGAGGGTTTTGGTTGAATTCATGATGCAAGTATAGCAAGGAAGAGCTTCCAGTGAAAGGGGATAACCAAAGTCTCTTGGCAGGGGATCAGAATTAGGAAAAATTTGACATATTACACATTATATGCTACCGTTAATCCATGACATTTCTTTAAGAATTATATAACCAAAAATCAAAATTACTCGTTATGGCAAAGAAAATTTCTGTACACCCTGCTTTTTCTCAAGGCAAAGGCCTGGGACCAACACTCGCAATTGTCACCGTATTCATCTTTGGAGGGATGGGATTTGAATCGTTCGTGAACGGGTGGTCCGAGATGACCTGTTACTCACCTTTCATCGTTACTCTCCTGGGGGCCGTCGCTGTGATGGAAATGGGGCTGAAGTTCTGGTATCCGCTGTTCTCCTGCCTTGCCCATGGCGTGTTTCTCGTATGGTTTGCCTTTTTCGGTAACCCTGCGGATATGGAAAAGGTGGGGACAGGGGGACTGTTCTACGGTCTCCTTATCTTCCTGGGCGGATACCTATATCTTTTAGTTTTTACTAAAAAAATCTGAAAAAATAAGACATTTCCTTTCCCGGTTTGCATTCATGCAGATCGGGACTTTTTTATGCTTGAATTTGACAAAGATAAAATCGGTGCTATTATCGAACCGAGCTTAATTCCTAACCCAAAAACCAAATATCACAAGCTATGGCAGAAATATTCATCCCAGGAGATCCCCTTGGAGTCCTCATCCGAACCGATAAGGTGTACGAGTTTTCGGTAGGCAACGTTGTCTATCAATACATCAACCTCCCGTTGTCCGCATCGACGTTTGACAGCAAGACGTCTGGAGTAACCGGCAATACGAACGTCATCAAGAACGGTTCGGCAACCGCGCTGCGTCAAGCGCTGAAATCGCTGAAGCATGCTGCCGAAATGGTTGCCGAATGGTATGCCATCGACGAACACTATGGTTGCGGCTGGGTCTGCGATTACCAGTCACGCACTCTGTATTATGATAACGACGAGGCGCTGATTCAGGTGAAAAAACAGAATCCCGAACTCATCCCGTTTTTCGAAAGGAAAACAAAAATTGACAACTGGGAGGTGTTTGCAAAAAGCTTGCCGCAGGAGGCATAAGATCTTTACATGATTGAATGGGGCGCGTTACCTGAAAGGGTAGCGCGTTTTTTTATTCAGCAAGGAGGGCAGAGTTCCTCCAGAAGTTCTTCCACCGTATCAAGTCGCTTTACGGAATCATGGAAATAGAATACCGAGCGGTCGTTGCCATTACCGACGACATAAATTTCTTTCTTCGACTGGCCGGTGATCATGGAGAGGATAATGCTTGATACGAGTGCTCCGCCCGTTTCAATATGGAATCCGATTCCGCCCTCTGCAAACAGGACGATCAAGATATCGCAGTTCATTACCGCCTGTGCCATGTCATGGGCTGCCCGGGCTGACTGCTCGGGATGGTCTTGAAAGGGTTTGGAAACTGGATTCTCGGTCCAGTCGTAGAGGATGTTGTAGTCTCGTGACTCAAGTGTATTCTTCAATCGCTTTACCTCTTCTTCCATCGGACCGACTTTTGATGCAATATAGATACGTTTGCCCGACATGGGGTAAGTATACCAAACTTATTTCATATAAAAACAATCCTCAAGTTCGTACCTTTTATTTTTGTGACCTCACAGTTATTTATTAGGATGGAACACCCTACAAAATATGATTCTCACGTGAAACAACGTCACTTTAATTGTTGTGGAACTATAGGATATAACAATATAGAGAACTTGACATATTCTAATAATTTTGCTATACTGACGGTCAGTTCTTTCTAGGGAAGTTGAATCCGTTGGTTATTTCAGGTGTCTTGGAGACTTGAAATAGCCAACGAATCTTAATTCTTAACCCTAAACCAATTAAATAATGAAAAAGAAAACCCCGCTACCCCTCGTCGCCTTAATGTTTGTAATTCTAACAGGTTGCACAAACTCTAACTCCGAAACCACGACAGCGAAGGCGGCCGAGCAAAAACCAGAGGTTGCTAAAAGCAGAATCTGGTTGCAAAGAAACGGAAATTCTGTTTCCTTACCAGAGGATAGCCTCAAGGCCTCTTTTGCCGTTAAAGACCCGGTGGATAGTGTACTAAGACTGCTTTGCGACTCAATGCAACGGAGAGGCAAGTACTTTCAACCAATCCTCGCTGCCTTTGAAAAAGTTATAAACGATAGCGAAATCATCTGCTATCTGTATCCTGAATTTTATTCAGAATATAGCAACTCATCCGAACCAAGTGGTGAGTATAATACCAAGATGACCATCCGTTACTTGAAGAAAAGCAAACTGCAAAGAGACACCCTTGTCTATGCTTGGGTCGAAGGCGACGAGCGCAAATCCTCATCGAAACCCGAAAGGAGAACCCTAAAGAAGAACTCTTTTTACGTAGAGATTGGAACGCCTTCGGGCTACAACAATGCCCGTCATCAAGCTAAAACTCCCAACGAAGTAGCAGTCTGGGTCTCGAACCTTTTATGCGATGACAAGCGAGGCAAAATGAAAGATGAGGCGGATGCTTTCTATGATTCTGATATGCAGCTCAACAACGGATGCTCTATCAGCTTCAGAGGGATTCATTCGATGAAGTGACAACTTACAAGACAGAAAATTTACAGAGCCGTTTAGATAAAACTGAACGGCTTTTTTTGTATAAAAAGGTTTTAATTTTAACTTGCCTATGGGAGGACTTTTCACTTTCCAAAAAGTTCTGAAAAATATTCGAGCACTCAAAACAACCATTGCAAAACATGTTTCAAAAACGATGTGAGCCTAGTCGTGGTGCGACCGTAGGGTTCATTGCCCCACAAGGTCATTTTTAATAATTTCAGTATACTAAATCGACCCTTGTCGGAGCTAGCAGATAAAATCTGCTAGCTCTTTTGTTTGCGCTAAGCACCATTATGACGATATGTATTTAATAAATTCTCGACCAGTGTTAGTAAGATCATAGTTATTAGGATCAACCCCCCAAGGGTTCGGAGTGTTGTAGGTTTTCAGGATTCCAATACTGATTAAATCGGCTTCAGCATCAGCCCAAATCTCACGGATATTTTGATTAGGAGCTAGGTTGTATTTTCCAGGATTATTATTTGAATCGTTAACCAAATAAGTGGTCAAGTAATCTGACAATTTATTCCCTTGAATTTTAGTAGTAGAAACCTGATTTAAGATTCGTAGTAATTCTAAACCTTTTTGACTGACTAAAGAGAGGAGGCTAATCATTCGCTCAATCTCGAATTGTTCTAAATCTTGTGATTGTGCATACCCGAGGAATATTTGTTTAATAATCTGTCTCTTTATCTCGCTACGTTCTGTAATATATTTTTCAAAGGAATAAACAAACGCATCTTGAAAATTTTCAGATTGTAAAATCTCTTCACTAAAAGTGGTTGGATTATCTCTAACCATTTCAACCCATTCAAGAGCTCTTTGTTCTCTTAATTTTAAACCAGCTCCGTATAAAGCCTTACTTAATTCCCAAGCAACATTCAACAGCGGAATAGCTGATACTATCTGGTCTGCGACAACGAGTGCTGAATCTTTTACAATTTGCTTATCTTTTTCATTCATAATCAATTCAAAAGTTGTTTTAGTTATTAGATCTGAAACGACCCTTGTCGAGTGCTCGAACTAGCACTCTCTTTTGTGACCTTACGGAGAATCGAACTCCGGTTCCAGGAATGAGAATCCTGTGTCCTAGCCGCTAGACGATAAGGCCTTGATGCGCTGACACTATACACAAAACGGGTTGTTTTTTCAAGGGCCATGCTATAATAGTTCCCATGATACGATTTGAACACGTGACGAAGCGTTTTTCCGATGAGGATGTTTCGGTCGAAGATATCAATTTGTCCATCCACGCCGGGGAATTCGTTTCCGTTGTGGGGCATTCCGGTGCGGGCAAGACCACGCTGATCAGGCTCCTGATGGGCGAGCTGAAGCCAAGCGAGGGCAACATCTGGTTCGACGACTTCGACGTGGATGCCATCAAGCGTTCACAGGTGCCGACCTACCGCCGGCGCATCGGCGTGGTGTTTCAGGACTTCCGACTGCTGCCGAAAAAGACCGCGTTCGAGAACGTCGCGTTCGCGATGGAAGCAGCGGGGAAGAGCGACGACGAGATCGTCTCCGACGTCCCACATGCGCTGGAACTTGTCGGGCTCTCGCACAAGGCGCGCGCGTTCCCGCACGAGATGTCAGGAGGCGAACGCCAGCGGTTGGCCATTGCCCGCGCGATCATCAACCAGCCTGAAGTCATCCTTGCCGACGAGCCGACCGGAAACCTTGATCCGAAATCAACCTTCGAGATCGTCGAAATCCTGAAGAAGATCAACGACCTCGGCACGACGGTGGTCCTGACGACGCACAACAAGGGCATCATTGACGCGCTGGGCAAGCGGGTCATCACCCTTGAGCACGGAAAGATTATCAAGGACGACAAGCACGGTCTTCACTCGATGCGATGAGCATTTTCTAACCTATGGCATTCCAAACCGACTCAAAGCGAATACTCCGATGGGGACTCATCAATTTCTACCGAAACACGGTGGTTTCAATCGCGTCGATTCTCATGATGACCGTGACGCTGACGGTGATCGGCATGACGATCTTCCTGAACGCTGCCCTCGGGTTCTCCTTGGCGCAGATCGAAAACAAGGTGGACGTGAACGTCTACTTCTATCCCGACGTTCCGGTCGCCCAGATCCAGGACGTTCAGACCATGCTCCAGCAGCTGCCTGAGGTCGCCGAAGTGGACTATGTCAGCCAGGATCAGGCGCTTGCCGATTTCAAGACGCGACATTCGGAAGATCAGCTGACGCTCCAGGCGCTCGACGAGCTGGGCAGCAATCCACTTGGTGCGACGCTCAACATCCGTGCCAAGGAAGCCGGCCAGTACGCATCCATCGCGCAGACGCTCGATGACAACTCGAGTCTGTCCAGCGGATCGAATCCGATCATCGAGAAGGTAAACTATTCGCAGAACAAGGAGATCATCGACCGTCTGACGGGCATCATGCATTCGGTGCAGCGCCTGGGACTGGCGATCACGGCGTTCTTCGTCCTGATCTCGGTCATCATCACCTTCAACACGATCCGCCTTGCCATCTACATGTCGCGCGAGGAAATCGCGAACATGCGCATGGTCGGTGCCGAAAACAAGTATATCCAAGGCCCGTTCATGGTCGAAGGGGTCATGTACGGTGTCGTCTCGGCCGTGATCACGCTCGTCCTGTTCTATCCGGTCACGCTGTGGCTGACGAACACGACCCAGGCATTCTTCGGCGGACTCAGTCTGCTGCAGTACTATGGTGACAACTTCTTCCAGCTCTTGGCCATCCTG
>CAIXMG010000054.1 GCA_903920485.1 uncultured bacterium | reverse complement strand
GTAGCCGCGCTCGCGGAAGCGCTTCCCGCTGACGGGGATCGGGATGATAACCCACGATGCTGGATCCGCGGGGCGGTTCACGATCATTCCTTGAAACCGTTTCGCGATGATGTCGGCCAATCGTCCGTTCGGATGGTTTTTCAGGTGACGCATCACCTTTTCCACCTGCCGATCGCGGTAATTCCACAACGACACCCTCCACTTGTCTTTTCGTCGTCGTGGTTTCGGCCACTTGAAATCCGATATGCATTCGTCACACAGGTCGAGGCCTTCCGTGCCACAGACGACGCATTCGGTGGGAAAGAGGAAGTTGAGGAGTTTGGTGAAACATAGGGATAACAATTTCATGGGGGTTTATTTAACCATCTCACCCCTCAAGATTCCCCTAAGATTTTCTAAATTATGCTATAATTTGACCATGTCATTTTTCCAAGATCTCATCCAGAAGGGGCAGGGGCTCATCGGTTCGGCGCTCAAGGGCTCGGTCAACAGCATCGTCGGCATCGACGTGGGAACGTCAGCGATCAAGGTCGTCCAGCTGAAACGGCAAGGAGGCAAGATCACGCTCGAAACCTACGGCGAACTCGGACTCGGTTCGTATGCCAACGAGAAGGCCGGCAAGGTCGTCACGCTTCAACCGGACGTCATCGCTACCGCAATCAAGGACATCCTCAAGGAAGCGAACGTAACCACGAAGGTCGCGGTTCTTTCTATTCAGTCGCAGGCGACACTCATCTTCCTGGTTGAGCTTCCAGAGATCTCGGAAAAGGAACTTGCGGCGATCATTCCGAACGAGGCGCGCAAGTACATTCCGGTTCCTCTGACTGAAGTATCGCTCGACTGGTACATCGTTCCCAAGAAACAGACATATGAGGAAGAACAGGCTGCTGCGGGTACTCAGCCAAAAATGGAAGTGGTCGTTGTGGCGGTCCGCAACGAGACGCTGTCGCAGTATCGCGACATCAGCACCAAAGCTGGCATTGAAACGCGTGGCAACGAGATCGAGATCTTCAGCGCAATCCGTTCGTCGTTCCATCGCGAGATCGCTCCCGTGATGGTTGTCGACTATGGGGCGGGAAGCACGAAGATCTCAATCGTCGAATACGGCGTTGTC
The DNA here is from genome assembly GCA_903920485.1 of uncultured bacterium. Taxonomy (GTDB): domain Bacteria; phylum Patescibacteriota; class Minisyncoccia; order Phycocordibacterales; family UBA1006; genus CAIXMG01. The sequence goes on along the minus strand of CAIXMG010000054.1, from coordinate 4,261 downwards.
CGCGCCTATCACGTTGTGAACCGTGGTTCGGCATTCACCACCGAATCCCTTGCACGAACGCTCAGCATCGATTTCGACAAGGCCGAGGAGCTCAAGCGTTCCGTCGGCATGACTGCGGTTGCTGGACAGGAGCGCGTTGCCGAATCCGCGACCACTAACACGCAATACATCATCAACGAAGTGCAGACGATTCTCCTTCAATACGAACGCCAGTCGCACAAGGCGGTGACCAAGATCATCCTGTCGGGCGGGGGATCGGCAATGCCCGGATTCCTCGAGAAGGTCGCACAGTCCTTCGGCGTCGAAACCGTGTTCGCCGATCCGTTCGACAAGGCGGAGGCTCCCGAGTTCATGCGTCCCGTGCTTCAGAAGGCCGGACCCGAGTTTACGGTTGCGATGGGCTTGGCATTGAAAGATTTTCTATAGTATACTGAAACGGACTTTCGCATCGCTCCTCTTTTATGGACAACAACCAATTCACGACAACTTTCATTCCCAAGAAACCCATGGTTGCTGCTGCAACCGAAGACGCACCCGTATCGCGTCCTGTGGGACTCTTGTCGTCGATCTCGCTTATTCTGTTCATCATCACGATCATCATCGCGGGCGGCGTTTACGCATGGCAGGGATACGAGACGAGCAACGAGGCGCTTCTTGCAAGTTCCGTCACGAAGGTGGAAAGCGCATTCGAGCCCCAGCTCATCACCCAGCTTCAGACTCTCGACAAACAGCTGAAGAATGCGAACCTCATCGTGGAAAACCATACGGTCGTCAGCCCGATTTTCGATCTTCTCGAGTCTTCGACCTTGAAGCAGGTCCAGTTCAACAAGTTCGACCTTGAGACCGACGCGACGGGTGCCACCGAAGTGAAGATGTCGGGTGTTTCGGACGGATACCGATCCATCGCTCAGCAGTCGGATGTCCTGGGGTCAAGCACGTTCCTCAAGGATGCGATCTTCTCAAACTTCTTCCTGAATCCCCAGGGAAAGGTCTCGTTCGACGTGTCCTTCGGCGTCAGCCCGAGCTTCCTGAATTTCTCGACGGCACCGCTGTCGGGAGCTCCTTCGGCACAGTCGGCGACGGTTGCCCCAACGGTGAGCACCGGTGTCATCCCTGCGGGGACGACAACTGCTCCAATAACGGTCACCACCAACTAATCCTATGAGACTCACCCTTTCCATCTTAATGATCGTGGCCTCGATTGCAGGATTCGCCGTTTTCATCGTGCCGCATTACAATCAGATTTCGGCGATCAAGACGCAGGAAGCAGACTACAATACGATTCTTGCCAACGCTCGGACGCTCGAAGAGGAGCGCAACTCGCTGGTGACCAAGTACAATGCATTCGATCAGAACCAGCTGGACCAATTGTCGACAATGCTTCCGTCAAGTCCTGAAAACGTAAAGCTCCTCCTCGAACTGGATGCCGTTGCATCCCAATACGGTATGGTGCTTCAGAACGTGAAGATCAACGATCCGAACAGTTCTTCGGTGGCGGGGACCGCGGTTCCGGTGCTTCCGGGCCAACCGGCTGCCAACCCGAGCGTCGGGACGCTCACGATTGACTTCTCGGTTGCCGGTTCCTACGATTCATTTACGAGCTTCATCAAGACCATTGAGCGAAGCCTGAGGGTCATCGACATCAAGAAGGTCACGTTCAGTGCCCTCGATGCCAAGTCACAGACCTACCAGTACACAGTCTCGATCCAGACCTATTGGCTGAAATAAACCTTATGAAATCAAAATCATCAACCTTCATCATCGTCATCGTCACGATCCTGGTCATCGGGGGGGTGGTTTACTATTTCGCATCGAAGGGAGGAAGTTCTTCCTCGGCAACGCAAACGGGATTGGTCTCGGCGAGCACAGGTACCTCAGCGACTCCAGGGCCTGCTTCGGGGGGTGGTACCGCTTCGTCAACAGGACAGCAGGTAGTCGTGCTTCTCCGCAACCTCTCGACGATCCAATTGTCGGATGCCGTGTTCCAAAACCCGAGCTTCTCACTCTTGCAGGACCTCAGCATCAACCTGCCGCCGGTGACCAACCAGGGACGTCGCAATCCGTTTGCCCCTGTCGGAACCGACAGCACTGCGGTATCGAGTACCTCGCTCCAGAGCGCGATCGCCGCTGCCATTGCTGCCGCGAATTCGGCAAGCGGTACGGGAACAGGACGGTGACGTACCACCAAAAGACCCCTCCAGGGGTCTTACAGGTTCTTAAGATACGCTTCAAGCTCACCACGAGATATCGTTGCCTGCTTCATTATTTTTAATAGGGTTCCGGTACTGATAGGATTGTGATTTGGAATGGGTACTGATCGTCTTCCTGTTTTTGTCATAATTAAATGACTTCCTTTTTGTCTTTCAAAAAAGTATCCATGAAGAGTTAAAACTTTCATAGCAACGACACCCGACAAAACGGGTAATTTTGGCATAGGAGGTTACACAATAACGCTGTAGGTATTTGTCCCTTTGAATGTGCGACGAGGCTTCATTCCTTCCTCGAGGCGCAACTCGATAATCTCACGAATGTTTTCAAGGGCTTCAGATACCGATTGGCCTTCAGAATAACAGTCATCAAAAAGGGGGCAGTTGACCAGGAAAAAACCATCGTTGCTTTTCTCAACAAGGACGGGGTAATTTTGGTTGGTTCTTGAAATGGTCTTCATACTTTGAGAGTATCACTTACATTTAATTTTGCAAATAATTTCGACATGGCAAGTCTAGCAAGGCTAGATAAAGAAATATTCAAGGCAAACAGGTTTCTTGATAAAAAATTTATCTTAAGGATGAGTGCATTCATTAAATAGATTGTGGTACAATAACCCCATATGGGATTTCTCGAACAACTCGTCAAAATGTCCCTCATCAACCGCTACCAGATGGAGGACATCATCGAAAAGGCCAAGTCGATGAACGGCGATATCGACCGTGCTTTGGAATCGGAAGGCATCGACGGTGACCTGGTCCGTCAGGCAAAAAGCCAGTTTTATTCGTTGCCGGAACGCACCATCAACTTTCAAAATTTCTCCTTTGACGTTTTGAAGTACGTTGCGGAAGACGCATCGATGAACTACAAGCTGGTGCCGATCGGAATGAAGGACGGAGCTTTGGAGGTCGGAATGCTCGATCCTGGCGACGTGGGTGCCGAAGGTGCGATCCAGTTCATCTCCTCGAAGATCAAGATGCCGATCGACCGGTTCGTGATCTCGTACGGCGATTATAAAAAACTGACCGAGGGTTATCACGGCGTGACACCGCTTTCCGATGACGAAGGAGGCGGGGGAGCCAGCTTTATGGCTGACGAGATCCTCGACGTGCCGAACGACGAAGTCGACGAAAAGGACGCAGTCAACGCCGACGGTTCCATTACGGAAGACGCTCCTGCCACGAAGATGATCGGCGTGATCATCAAGAATGCGATCGACGGCGGTGCCTCCGACATCCACATCGAACCGACCGATCGCGAGCTGCGAGTCCGCTACCGCGTGGACGGAATTCTTCATACTTCGCTTCGTCCCAACAAGTCGTTTCACAGTTCGATCGTCGCGAAAATCAAGACGCTGACCAACAGCATGAAGCTTGACGAGAAGCGCAAGCCGCAGGACGGCCGCTTTGCCGCGACCGTCGACAAGGGAACCGCCCAGGAGCGAAAGGTGGACTTCCGTGTCTCGACGTTCCCGACGTTCTACGGCGAGAAGGTCGTGATCCGAATCCTTGATCCCGAGCGAGGGGTCAAGACGCTTGATGACGTAGGCCTTTCGCCGGAACACTTGGCCACGATTCGGCAGATCATCACGCGTCCGCACGGCATGATCCTCATGACCGGACCGACCGGCGAGGGTAAGTCGACGACGCTCTATGCCATGATCAAGGAGATCGACCGCGAGGGGCTGAACGTCGTGTCGCTCGAAGATCCGATCGAGTACAACATTCCCGGCATGAGCCAGTCGCAGGTCAAGCCCGAGATCGGCTATGACTTTGCCAACGGTCTGCGAACGATCCTGCGACAGGATCCCGACGTGATCATGGTCGGGGAAATCCGTGACAAGGAAACGGCAGGACTTGCCATCCAGGCAGCACTCACTGGACACCTGGTGTTCGCAACACTTCACACCAACAGTGCGATCGGTGCGATTCCTCGATTGATAGACATGGGCGTGGATCCGTACCTGATTGCTCCGACTTTGCTGATGTCGATGGCACAGCGATTGGTTCAGAAGATCGTCCCGAATACGGGCAAGGCGGTTCCCGTCGACGGT
>CAIXMG010000053.1 GCA_903920485.1 uncultured bacterium | reverse complement strand
GTCAGCTGCGCGTTCGGGTATTTTTCCAAGACCGCCTGCGCCAGCACGTGTGCCAGCGTATGTCGTAAATGCGAAAGTTTTTCTTTATCCATAGGATGCCACTATAGCATTTCGATGCCGAATTGGGGAGGGGAATTGACAACTTACTTAATAAATGATATTAAGTATTCAGACCTGCCGTCTTGGCAATAACTAATAAAACAATATCGGTATGAAGTTGAGCAAAAAACAGCAAGAGCAACTCAAAGATCAGAATCTCGAAGTGGATGAGCTCCTTAAAATAATCGAAGCTGGTCAAACGGAAGAGGGAAAACTGGAGGTTCGTGTCTTTATTGGGTTTGATAATTTCGTCGAAGACAGTACCTTAGAAATCCTTGGTGAAAAACTAGAGATTAAAAACCTTAAGGTGACTGGTGATAGTGAGCTGGCCGATGAACACCAGGGACATCTTGGAAGATTTCTTTGCTACCTGGACGTAAAAGAGACCAAGGGAGCATCAGTTCTTACGGGGGCGCTGGGACCCACAGGAATTACGGGGAAGGTTAATTACGCGGCTCAACAACAGGGCGACAAGGTGATCAGTAACGGAACTCCGCAAATCGGAAATCGTACCGGCATGATCGGCAGCATGACGTAGCAAACAAATTCATAATCAAAAAAGCACGGCCAAGCGCCGTGCAATTTTTTATACCAACTCCTTCATCTTGTCGATCAACAGCGACCGTTCGCCGTTTCGGTCCGAAACCGTACCCTTGACGGTAACCAGCTTGTCGACGACGCAGAGCTTCTTCATCTCCTCGTAGGTCTTCGGGAAGACGACGCATTCGATGCTGCCGGTCATGTCGGTGAGCGTCAGGAACGCCATCTTGTCGTTGTTCTTCTTCGTCATGATTTCCTTGCAGGCAGATACGATTCCTGCCAGTACTACGTCACCCGAAGGTTTTTCGGCATCGGTAATCTGCCGGATCGTCTGCTTGGCGTTCGAGAACCGGTCAGCAAATTGGTCCAACGGATGCCCACTGACGTACAATCCCAGCAACTCCTTCTCCCATTCCAGCTGCTGCTTCTTTGCAACAGGCGGCGCATCCTGCAGGACCAGGTATGCCTTCGGTGCGTCGTCCATTCCCGCAAACAGCGATCCCTGCGGTCCGGCATCTTTTGCCAGCTCCTTGTTGAAGGTGAGCATGGCGTCCATGTTGGACAAGAGCATGCCGCGTTCGCCAAAACCGTCCATGGCGCCCGTCATGATGAGCGCCTCGAGTGACTTCTTGTTGAGGTTCTTGTGCAGCACGCGTTCCAGGAAGTTCTCAAGCGTCGTGAACGGTCCGCGGGCCTTGCGTTCGTCGGTGATCGCCTTGCCGATTTCCTCGCCAAAGTTCTTGATGGACGTCAGCCCGAAGCGGATCTTGTCGGTGACCTCGCCGTTTTCCACGACAACCGTGAAGTCTGAGAACGACTCGTTGATGTCGGGCGGCAGGATTTTGAAACCCATGCGCTTCGTCTCGGTAATCATTTCGGTGATCGTATCGAGGTTGTCGGACTCGCAGGTCAGGATGGCGGTCATGTATTCCGCCGGATAGTTCGCCTTCAGGTAGGCGGTTCGATAGGCAAGGAGTCCGTACACGGCGCTGTGTGACTTGTTAAATCCGTAGGCCGCAAAGGTCTCGATCATCTCCCACAGCTCCTCGGCGACCTTTCGGACCATGCCGTTTTCGACACACCCTTCGATGAAGTGGCCCTTCTGCTTGGCCATTTC
>CAIXMG010000052.1 GCA_903920485.1 uncultured bacterium | reverse complement strand
GATTACGTCTTGAAGCTGCATCGTTGCTGCGGCATAAATGTCCGCCGGCAGAACGGGAATGCTTGTCGTATTTTTCTTGTCCGAGCCGAAGAGGCTTGAGAGGATGCTCATGTGGACAGTATAGCGTGTTTTTACAAAACAAAAAACCGCACGAGCGGAAATTTACTGACCGAGAGCTCCTGCTGTTGAGTGCAGTTCCCCGGGATTGAACGTCTTTTGGTAGAGTTCCACGAGTGCGGGCGTATCAAGCAGCTGACATTGGATGCCCATGCTTTCCAGTCCTCCGGTTACGACAGAAACACGCTGTTCCAACTGGGATCGCTTTTCCTCGAATTCCTGGGCTTCAGTGCTTGTGGAATCTGACTTTTTCTTTGATCCAAAGAGTCCGCCGAGTACGCCGGCAGGGGTTCCCATTCCGACTGGTATGCCGTAAGGAACAACAATATAGAAGAATTTCGACATGACGTCGTAATTCTCGTTGAACTTTTGAATGAAGTTGATGTATTCGCGGGTCTGGATGCGGAGCAGGTCTCCTTCGATGCTCTCTAGTCGTTTTTCAAGGAGCAGGATGTAGGGTCGGATGTCGAGGCGTCGGGAGGACGCGACGATTTGGATCGAGAATTCAAGGGCATTCAGGAAGTTCTGGTACTGCATGATGATGGCGGTTTGTTCGTCGGCGGATTTCAGGCCGAGGTTGATCGCCTGGCACATGACGACGCTTCGCAATTCCCCGCTTTTAAGCACCACGACGCCGTCGCGAATTTCCTGGATGGGTACGAATTGTTGGGTAGAAGGTCTTGGCATAAGTTTAGAGTGCTCACTTACGTTGCCCTCCCCTTTTTAAGGGGAGGTGGCCGTAGGCCGGAGGGGTCATGAATGGTCAAGGATGTCGAGGTTTTGGGAAAGGTCAGTAAGTGTTTTCTCGTCGAATGTTCTGACTACGACTGCTTTTTTCGGTGTGGGAGCGATAAGGGGGGCGGATTCCTTGGGTTTCGGTGCCCGATGCCAGATGTATACCTTTCCCTTGAACTGGTACTTGAGCCATGCCTGGATCACTTCAAGGAAGGTCTGACGGTTGAGCTTGTAGAACGCTAGGGCACAGGCGAATCCCACGAAGATCGCCATGGCCAAGTAGCAGAATGGGGACGGGATGATCTTGTACGAAACATACGCAAGCGCTCCCCCGCCGACCAGGTAGACGAACTGCTTGAAGGTGAGCGGTCCGAACATCTTGTCCTCGACATCGATGAATTGTGGAACTTCGAATCGCATAGGGTTATTTTAGCATGGAACCGCCGGTTGGTGCGTCAACGAAGAAGCTGCTGAAGTTGCCTTTCACTTGCGGCTTTGTCATGGGTTTCGGAGATGCTGGGATTTCGAGCTCGGCAGGCCCTGTTACAACCTCACCCGGCCGGCTTTGCCGTCCACCCTCTCCACTATCGTGGAGAGGGTTTTTGTTGGACGGGTACGGTGCATCGGGGATGTGCGTTTCTGGTTCGATGACAATCCCCGTGGAAGTCAGCGAGTCTGGCTGCTTCCCGTTGTTCATGACGAACTCGTGGATTGGCTGAAAGATCTGGTCGTTCATGTCGCCGATCATTTGTTCGGCGGTCGCGGGCGATGCCGCAGTCGCGTTGATGAGATTAGTTTCGAAGTCCGCCGGCGGAAGGAGCCCCGTCATGGATTTCAGAACAACCATCTGGAGTTCCTCGATATCGTCGATGTGAAGGCCGTATTTCCGGCCGATGTCGATGACTTTGGTCGGCCAATCGACGGACGAGATGGCCTTGCCGGTGATTTCTGGCAAATAGCGCAGGCGGTTTTGGAGGATCGTGTTGAGGGATGAGGAAAGCATGGTTTCATTCTACAACTCTTTGGGCAAAAACAAAAACCCGAGGAGGGTTTTTGTTTTTGGTTTACTTGTTAGAGTCCGGCCTTCCTGTCTCCAAGTATTCCTGTCTCACCAGAAGTTCCTTCTCTCAGGGTTTCCTTACCTTGGGCCTTGTTGATCGGTCCGCCATTTGCGATGTTGGCTAAGTAGTCCTTCAGAACCTCAATCTTCTCAGCGTTCCGATCGCGATTCTTGTAGTCCATCTTTTCGGAAACACTACGGTCTCGGATTCGATCGTTCGCGTTTCGGGTGGCCTGGGTTCGATCAAGGGCATCCTTCAGCCCCTTGGCCGTTGTTTCTGCAGATGCGACATTAGCTGCTAATGCTGCTCGATCTGCTTTCACTCTAGCAAGCGCGGCTTCCGTAGCTGGAATGTCGGTCGTCTCAAGGCGTTGTTTCATTGTTTCCGCTGCCGTCTTGGCTGCCCTTGTAGCGGACTCTTCTGCTTCGAGCGCAGTCTTTGTGGCTACGGCAGTATCATGTGCCGCTTTGAGTGGTGCCATCGAAACATTGTGAGTACCCACCAGGCCTCCAATTGCTGTTGTCGCAGTAGTCAGTTCGGCGACAGCCTTCCTCCTCTCATCGTCGAGGTGTTGCAATCCTGCCTGGGCACCGAATCCTGCCTTTGGAGCAGCAGCGATCTGCTTATCCAAATCGGCGATCGCGTTCCTTGCGGCGGTTTCCTTTTGTTGCAGGGGCGCGAGGTTGGTGGCGTGTGCCGCCTCAGCTGCACCGACGTCTGTTTTTCTGGCAGCGATTTCGGTGTCAGATTTGAGCTTCTCTGTCTGGATGTTTGCAAGCTTCGTATTCGCTGTGGCGATGTCGGCTACACTATCAGTCAACTGCTTCTTCATGTTGGTCAATTTCAAATCGGTTGCGGTCGCACCGGCCTCAAGACCGGGAGCTGCAGCAGTCTCCGTGTCAGTTGCTTTTTTGAGCGCATCGTTAGCCTCCTTGATTGCTTTTTTGGCAGTAATGTCAGGATTGAGGATTTCTTTCTTTTCCTGCTGAAGCTTCTTAAGCTGAGCGTCGTATCCATCAGGATCACCCTTCTTGGTGATAACCAACCCGTTCTCCTTATCTTCCTCGAGCTGCTTGATCTTCTTGTCAATCTCCTTTGTCTTTTCAGCATCATCAAGTGCCTTCTGCTTCTCACGCTTCTCTTTGGCTGCCTTGGCCTCGGCCGCACCTTGTTCAATGTCATACTTGCGCAAGCCGAACTGGCCAATCTTTGCACCAGTAGATATTCCTCCGATCAGGCCGCCAAGGGTTGTCTGATTGTCTCCCACGGCAGCCACCTTCCCAAGGTGTCGGCGACCCTTTGCGGTAAGTGGGTTGAACGCGCCCATTCCCCCGCCGATCTTGTATCTTTTCTCGATCTCGGTAGCACGCTCCTTTCCAAAGACGCTTCCGACCAGTCCCTTGTCTTCTCCTCCGATCAAAACCTCTGCGGCCTTATCCCGCGCAAGGCGTCCGCCAACTTGAAGCGCCCCAGCAGCACCGCCGGTGTAGAGTCCCGCGGTGACCATGGCGGCCCCTGTCGCAAGGCTCGTAATTCCGTTGCTGACCATTTCCCCGATCTTTCCGGACATGTCTTTCGAAATTTTCTTGCCGAAGTAGAGGACGGCCCCCGTCATGGCAAGCTTTACGATGAGGAGTGCCGCGAGTCCGAAGAATCCCTTGGGATCACTTATGCTGGTGGTTGGCTTGAGGAAAATTATTGCCAGATAGAGGAAAAAGAGGTAGACCGGGGCAAGGAACGCTAGGTTAAGAAACTGCGAAAGCCAATCATCCCAGCCGAAATACGACTTGCCCTGAAGCTGTGGAATGGTCGTTGAGACAAATGCGATAGGAGAAAGGATGATGAGGAAGAACAGTCCCACCGTGCG
>CAIXMG010000051.1 GCA_903920485.1 uncultured bacterium | reverse complement strand
CCTGCTTCATCGGACAACTTTTTCGCCTCGTCGATTGCAAGATCGTAAGTCGGAGCGATACTCATCCAAATTGGCCAACCCTGCCCACTTCGGTAAACGCCGATCTTATATCCGCCCCACATCATTCCGAACCATCCATTCGGAACATCGCCCCGAAAATCCATCGCTACGCCGTTCGCAGTTTGAAGCACTTCCTTGCGCAGTGTAGTCTTAGACGCAATCGCCAGTGACAGTCCGATTACGACCGCCTCATCTACGAAATTGTAGAACATACCAAGCTCGTCCGCGATAAAACTATCCCACTCCTCTTGGGACCATTCCGGCATTAAATGTCGTGGCAATCGTACCGGCACAGTCATGATCCCATGATCACGGGATATTTCCGCTTCGACCTTTAGCGTCCTTGCTAAACCAGAATCCGAGCCGGTTCCGTAAAAAGACGACGGTCCTACTTCCGTCGACAGGCTCTTTCCGTCCCTGACAAAACGAATGGTGTGCATGCCCGCCTCCCGCCTTCATCACTTTATAAGAAGGCTAATCCTCGCAAGCTCGCATTAGGGCATGTCCATACGGGTTCAGGTCGAACGCGGAAATTGAGTTATTATAATACACACAATTCAATCTCGACAGATTTTGAACCGAAAGGAACACTTCTTCCTTATCGACATTCAGTGCTTCTGAGACCCTCACTATCATGTTGTCATTCAACTGCATCGTCAGAGAAGCGCGCTGCTTCAGTACGAGGGCATCTACGGGATCAAATTGCTTCAGTGTCTCGATAAATGAAATCCGGACCCTAGAGGCTCGCGAAGGATCCATTGCCGCCGCAATCAGCGAAGCCCACAGCTCCTGCAGTTCCGGACGACTTTCATCATAGGCAGCACGCATCAGCGGTATCGCAACCGACGGGCTTACCGGCTGTATTTGGGTCGTTTTCCTGCGCTTGAATATCTTGTCAAGCCAAATATCGTACTGGCCCGCAATCAACGTACGAACTGCATGCAGCGGATCGCCAATCACCAAGCCGACAGCGTCCTCAGGAACCGTCCCCAAGATACGGCCTGCGTATCTGGCTAAGTTGCTACCTTCTTTGACGACGGTCGTCCCGAACTCACTCGCTGACTGCACAGCTTTCGCTTGTTCGTCCGTCAGGTTCGCTACGACCATGGCCCCCGCGATCAGATCGCCCGACATTTCATTCTCCTGACGTGCACGGAACCACAAATATCATTCGATTTGATGCACCACCATCCGTTGCCGAAACGTTCTCCACGACCTCGACTCGGTCCCAAGCCCGATTGACGGGTTTCGTCCACTAGGATCGCCGCGCCTGCAAAATTTGTTCGCCAATTTCGTTGGCGTTGTCTTCCTCGCCGCCGACCGCCATCATATCGCGCAGCCTCGTCGCTCCAACCATATCGAGTGCGACGACTGGATTACCAATCGAACTGAAAAACAGTCGCGGCATCTTAACGTCGTCGCGCCGTGGATCAATTTCGCAATCAGCGTCGGGAATCCCGAAGTCTTTGAAAAATTGCGATCTCACGTCTCGTCTCCTCTTCGTTCCGTCGCGACTGAAGCAAAAGGATTCATTGGATCACGCTGCGCCGCCGCCGCGATCAATGTTAGAGATTCGCACCCTGACAGAACCGTCCTCGGCATAGGACCTCGCAGTTCTCTCGGCGAGAGAGATTTGAGCGGCTAGGAGTTCCGGCGAAGTGGG
>CAIXMG010000050.1 GCA_903920485.1 uncultured bacterium | reverse complement strand
GGGCGTTCAGCTAAAATCACGGTCCAGCGCTATAAGGGACTCGGAGAGATGAATGCGGAGGAATTGTGGGAGACTACGATGGATCCCGTACGACGCATCCTCAAGCAGGTTGCCGTCGACGACGCCATCGAGGCCGACAAGACGTTCGACATGCTCATGGGAACCGACGTGTCGCTGCGCAAGACGTTCATCCAGGCGAATGCGAAGACCGTGGAATTGGATATCTAAGGATTTCAAAACCCCCGAAAGGGGTTTTTGACTTACAAATAAATAAATGGTATCGTATTTCAAATTTGCTAACCAAAAAATTCACTGCCATGAAAAACTTAATAACTCTTACCTTTTGCCTTGCCTCATTTAGCATTTTCGCTCAGTCTTTGACTGTTACTTCACCGTGTTCCTGTAGTAGCGTGCCACCGTCTTCTTTTGATACGGCGCGCGTCACCTGGGACTGGTGCAGTAAGACTTCGATGGGGTGGGTGCTGGAATGTCGAAAATCTGACTCGTCTCAGTACCTGATATTTCTCGCCTCCGATCTTCATGCTCTTATTCCTGATACTCATTTTCCCACCAGCAAGGACAGAATGGTATCGATTTCGAGCTGCTTTGGCCTGGTCACCCGTCATGGAGATACCGTCATGGCAGGGAAGTTCTTCGGACCCTCAGAGGATTCCTCGTTTCCCGGCGGCTTCCATGCTCCTCCGAGATCGCGGATGGCAACCTATCCTGCCTGGTACATGAACAAGAATTCGGGCGACTTTCGTCCCGCAGACACGGTTCCCCTCAGAACAGGGAAGCCAGTCATTATCGATGCGATCGTTCGCGACAGCTTTCCCGACGCGCTGTATCACGTCACGCTCAAGGGTTTCGTGCTCCGATTGAACGGCGAATGCTGGGTCGAGCTTCCTGCAAAAGGGGTCAGGTATCACTCCAAGCTGGACGGGGCGCGGGTCTCTCTCGCGTCACATCGTCCGGTTGGCGTCATCGACCGTGCGGTTCCGTGCAAAAGAATGGGCTACCAGGACAGGTGGTATCTGCTGATAAGTCCTATCAGCGAGTAGGGGTTATGACAACTTAATAAAAAGACCGACATCGTGTCGGTCTTTTTATTATTCCATTTCGGCTTTAATGACGGCCTTCAGATCCTCGATGAGGATCTCCTTTTCCTTCGCGACTTCCAGCCAGAACTGCTGGAGTTCCTTGGACTTGCTGGCATCCTTTTTGTATTCGTTCTTGATCCTCCAGAGGCTTCGTGCCTCTTGGGTAAGTTGTGTCATCAGATTGTAAAGATTGTTGTTTTTCATAAGTGGTTTAAGAATTATGCGAGGCCTTATCGTGCCGGCCTTTTTCGCACGGCAAGTATACCACGACTTTCAAGTCGGTTCTCAACCAGTTCAATGACATCCTGGATCTGGCTGCTGAATTCATCGGTTTGTCCATCAAGCTTTCGGTCAACTTCCTGAAACCGTTGATTAACTTCGTTGAACTTTTGATCCATATGATCTTTTAGGTTATCAATGCGGTCATGGAGGTTTCTGTTGGTGTCGTCAATGCGGCTATTAACCACCTTGAAACCTGCGTCCATTCGTTCGCTGAGATCCTCAATGGTCATTTTATTTTTGATAATTTTCTTCTTCATGTGAGACAATTATATTCGCTTTTCCTACACAAACAAGCCCCCAAAAGGGGGACTTGAGGTTTTCTTGATAAGCGCTTTATTACGGACTTACAACGAGCGGTCCTTGATTTCCTCGAGCAGTTTCTCCGTAAATGCCTCAATGGTCATCTGTTCGCCTTGTTCCTGGCCACGGGTTTCGACCGTGATCATGCCGGCCTCGATGTCCTTGTCGCCGAGGATGATCGAATAGGGAACGTGCAGGTCCTTGCCCTTGCGCAATCGCTTTCCCAGTGTCTGGGAAGCGTCCAGGAAGTCGACGCGCACGAACGAATTTCGAAGGTCCTTCGCGATTTTCTTCGCCGCTTCCTCGTGTTCCTCGCGGACAGGAATCACCATTACCTGGACGGGTGACAGCCAGACGGGGAAGTTGCCGGCGAAGTGCTCCGTCAAAAACCCGATGAATCGCTCGTGGGTTCCCAAGGGTGCGCGGTGGATGCAGAGCGGCGTCTCGACGGTTCCCTCCTTTGAAGTATAGGTGAGTCCGAATCGCTTTGGTACCGCGAAGTCTACCTGGTTCGTTGCAAGCGTGAACTCGCGTCCGATCGCACTCCATACCTGAACGTCGATCTTCGGACCGTAGAATGCGGCCTCGTCCTCGACTTCGATGAATGGGATGTTCGATTCGATCAGCACGTTGCGTACCATGTCTTCCGTTTTCTTCCAGAGTTCTGGCTGGTCCACATACTTCTGACCCAGCTTTTTTGGATCATGCTTCGAGAAGCGCATGACGTACTTCTCGACGCCGAAGATCTTGAAGTATTTCAGGTACATGTCGTTGACCGCACGGAACTCGTCGCCGAACTGGTCTTCGGTGCAGTAGATGTGCGCGTCGTTCATGTTGAGGTCGCGCACGCGCATCAGCCCGAAGAGTTCCCCTGATTTTTCATGTCGGTAGCAGGTGCCGTATTCGGCGAGGCGGACCGGAAGGTCGCGATAGCTGTGGGTCTCCGCGTTGAAGACCGCGTGGTGATGCGGGCAGTTCATGGCCTTCAGGTAATATTTTCCACCTTCGTATTCCATCGGTGGGTACATCGAATCCTCATAATAGGGCAAGTGTCCCGACGTCTGGTACATGGATTCCTTGGCGATATGCGGGGTCTTTACGCGGTCATAGCCGCCCAGGAATTCCGTTTCCTTGGCAAGCTTTTCCAGTTCCTCGACGATGGCAGCACCGTTGGGCAGCCACAGCGGAAGGCCTGGTCCGACATAGTCTGAAAAGGCATACAGGTGCATTTCGGTACCCAGCTTTCGGTGGTCGCGTCGCGCGGCTTCTTCCTGGTCGGCAAGGTATTTGGTGAGGGCTTCGCCCGATTCAAAAGCCAGTCCGTAGATTCGCGTGAGCATCTTATTCTTTTCGCTTCCTCGCCAGTAGGCACCGGCGATGCGGTCCAATTTAAACGAGTCGGTAGAAATTTCCTCGGCAGGATTCTCAAGGTGTCCGCCTCGGCACAGGTCGGTAAAACCGCCCGCAGTGTAGAGGGTGATCTTCTCGCCGCGCTCAGCGATCTCGTTGATGAGTTCTTCCTTGTAAGGATTGCCGGAAAATTTCGCGAGCGCCTCTTCCTTCGAAACTTCTTCATGCGTAAATTCGGTCCACTTTTTCAAGTTCTTTCGCATCGAGGTCTGGAAGGTCTTCAGATCGTCTTCGGAAATTTTGTCGGTTCCGAAGTCGATGTCGTAGTAGAACCCGTTGTCGACGGCCGGCCCAAGGGTCAGCTGAGCATTCGGATATTTCTCCAAAACCGCCTGCGCCAAAATGTGCGCCAGCGTATGTCGTAAATGCGAAAGTTTTTCTTTATCCATAGG
>CAIXMG010000049.1 GCA_903920485.1 uncultured bacterium | reverse complement strand
TTTCAATTCCTGCATCGTAAATCTTTTGCATCCCTTTTCTTACCTTGCTATAAGGCATTACGCTCCAGAAGTGAATTCTTCCTTTTTCAATTCTACGAAGAACTGCTCTTATCCTTAGACTGCTTTCACCAACGACAGCAACCATGCCCCAAAACTCAGCATTCTTAATTTCCCCATCCACGGTGATTTCCATTTTCCTATATTCCTGAATGGTAGAAGAGGTTTTTATAACTTGTAACGCAAGAGGCAAGTATCTAAATTTAAAAGATTGCTCTTTTTCTGATCTCAGTCTCCCGTTTGTAGCTTGTAGATGATAGAAACCCTTGGCTGTCAAAAATACCTCGCCTTTAAAGTAAGGATTGTAGACACTCGCTTGAGCAGTATAAATCTCATGAGCTTTTTGTTTTGTCTGCTCAAAATCTTCGCGGTCCATGATCTCATCATGGCAAATGGTTGCTCAGGTTCCACCCAAGAATTTCTCAAGGCACAATAATCCCCCACATTGCTGTGAGGGCTTATTTTTTAGTTTTAGTCCGATCCTTTTTCGTTGTCTCCGAAGTCATGCTTGTGGACGATGCGGGCAACCATAGCTATGCCCACGACGCTAAATAGTATCGAAATGGCTGCCGCAGAGGTTGATACATGAATATCATCACGCCATCCTACCTTCCATGTGATGCCGAAAAAGAGAAGGCCGAAGGTTGCGAGGTTTAACGCGCAAAGCAGGCTAAGAAATACTAGCGCAACTACGAGAAACACTTTCAAATTTTTCATATTATGATGTTTTAGGGTTACACAATCTTGTCATTATGATAACATGGTTAAACTTAATAGTCAATAGTGCAAAACGGTTAAAAATGTGTTATTTTACAAGCGTTGTTTTACTACGTCTTCCCTCTTGTAACCCTTTTCCTTGATCACTCAGTTACGGCGGAAAATCCAGGTTGGAGACACAACACTTTTACTATATGAAGAAAGAAATGACCAAGAACTCGGTGACCCCGTTTGAGGGGGCTGAGATGTCAGAAGCAATGAAGGGACTCGTGCTCAACGAGGCCATCAAGCCGCTAGAACTGGGCGAGCTGATCGAAGGAACCGTATTGTCGATCGACAGCATGGAAATGTACGTTGAAATCCCTCTCTACGGAACGGGTATCATCTACGGACAGGAATTCATGAACGCTCGAGACATGATCAAGAACATCAACGTCGGAGACGCCGTGAAGGGAAAGATCGTGGACCGGGAGAACAAGAACGGCTACATCGAATTGTCGCTCAAGGAAGCCCGACAGGCGCTCGTCTGGTCGGATGCCGAGAAGGCCATGAAGTCAGAGCAGGTGCTCGAGCTCGCGGTCAAGGAGGCGAACAAGGGAGGTCTTATCGTCGAATGGCAGGGCATTGCAGGATTCCTTCCTGCATCCCAGCTGCGATCCGAGAACTATCCTCGCGTGGATGACGGCAACAAGGACGAGATCCTCAAGGAACTGAAGAAGCTCGTCGGCAAGAAGCTGTCGCTGACCATCATCGGAGTCAATCCGAAGGAAGGAAAGCTCATCTGGAGCGAGAAGGGCAATACCAAGGAAGACAAGAAGGAGATGGTTACGCGATACAAGGTCGGCGACGAGATCAACGGTGAGGTGACCGGAGTCGTAGACTTCGGAATCTTCCTCAAGGTGGAGGACGGCCTGGAAGGACTGGTCCACATCTCGGAGATCGACTGGTCACTGGTTGAGGATCCTCGAACCATGTACAAGCTGGGCGACAAGGTAAAGGCCAAGGTCATCGAGATCAAGGACGGCAAGATCTCGCTCTCGATCAAGGCGCTCAAGGAAAACCCTTGGGACCGAGTCTCGGCGAAGTACAAGAAGGACGACGTCGTGTTAGGAGTCGTGATCAAGTTCAACAAGCACGGTGCCCTCGTATCCATCGAGGAAGGCGTTGCCGGACTGGTCCACGTTTCGGAATTCGGCGACGACAAGAAACTGAAGGAGGCGCTTTCCCTCGGAAAGTCGTATTCGTTCAAGATCACCCTCTTCGATCCGAAGGATCACAAGATGACGCTGTCATTTGTGAAATAATGGA
>CAIXMG010000048.1 GCA_903920485.1 uncultured bacterium | reverse complement strand
CATGATCAGGTCCGCGCCGAACGCCAGGTGCACCGACTCGTCGCGCAGGATGAACTGGAACTGCTCACCGATGCCAACCATCTTGTTCTGCCGCTGAAACGACAGCATCATGACAAACCCAGCATAGAAGAAGATACCTTCCATGATCACGTAGTAGCCAATCAGGTCATGCACGAATTTCTGCTTGTTTTCGGTCGTGTCGGTTTTGAAGCCGGGATCCATGATGGACTTCGTCATGTCGACGACGAACTCGTCCTTGTCGTGGATCGACGGGATCTCGTTATAGGCGTTGTAGACGGATTCGGGATCAAGTCCCAGCGAATCGCAGCAGTAGATGAACGTATCCGTATGAATTGCTTCCTCGTAGGCCTGACGGAGCAGGTACTGCCGGCATTCAGGGTTGGTCACGTGCTTGTACACGTTCAGGACGATGTTGTTCGCCGTCAGCGATTCGGCCGTCGAGAAGAATCCCATGTTCCACATGATCAGGCGGCGCTCGTCGTCGGTCAGGCCACCCTTGGCCTTCCACGTCTCGAAGTCCTTCTGCATGTTCACCTCGTCGGGAACCCAGTTGTTGTTTACGCCGTCCTTGTAGTGCTTTCGCGCCCATCCGTACTTGATCGGGAGGATCTTGTTCGGGTCGGTCGTTCCGGCGTTCAGAATGTATTTTTCAGCCATGGTTTTCTTGTGATACAAACCTCTCTTTTCCAAACCTCTCCCGGCTCCCTGCGGGATCCACCCTCTCCTTAGCAGGAGAGGGTCCGAACGAGGACATTAGGAACTAAGGTGTTCTTTTATTTTCTGATAAATGATTTCCAAGTCACCATTGAATGTCTTATTGGAAATTCGAATAACCTTGATGCCAAGGGCACCGAAATAGGAATCGCGAACTCCGTCATATTCGACAGCAGTTAAATGCTGATCCCCATCCAGTTCTATTACCAATTTTATGGAAGGACAATAGAAATCTGCAACGTAAGCCCCGATACTTACTTGTCTGCGCCACTTCAAACCTGTCTTGCCCGCCCGAAGCATATGCCAAAGCATTTTCTCTTCGGACGTCTGATTACGGCGCAAATCCCTCCTCTTATCCTTCTGACTGACGTTGTTCATTATGATTGCCATAGGCAAGTATCATAACAATGCGGGCTCAGGAAATAATAAAGGGATTCTCATTAAAACCTCTCCCGGCTCGCTTTGCGAGCCGCCCTCTCCTGCTAAGGAGAGGGACAAAATTCTCACCCAGGTTACGGATGGAGCCCCTCTCCTTTTTGACGATTTCCCTTCCGAGGGGAAATCGGTCCGAGCGCAGTGAGAGTAGGAGAGGGTGGTTTCCGAAGGAAACCGGGAGAGGTTTTGCTATTGTCGCAGGTGTTCAATAAGTTCATCGATCGTCTTGAAATATTGGACCTTCGGATGAAACCAATGAAATGCAGGATCAAGGTCACTTACCAAGAAAATTTCTTTAATTGGATTTTTCTCTACTTCGGCAAGGATATAACCGAACTCGACATAGAGCCCCCGTGCCGAAAGGCTTTCCTTCGGAAGAACAAGATATGCGTCCGCATCGTGCATATTCTGAAGATTTTCATTCAGTGCGATGGCAACCTTCTCTTTGCTGTAAGGCTTTTCAATGGAACCACGTTCCATCCAGCGAGTATTGCTTGCATAACCAAAGGGCTCGAGCAAGGAAAGTATTCGGTTGTTTTCCTCACGATCACTGGAAAGCGCCGCGAGGTAGAGTTTCTTGCTCATAAAGAATAGTGAGGGACTACTGGCAGCTCTCGCACACTTCCCCCGCAATTACAATGGATGACACGGGAACGGACTTTGCCTCCGAGGTAACGGGAGCATCCTGCGCCTTGATATCGACCGTCGTCTTCTCGACCGACGTCGCCGCAAGCGTTCGCAGGTAATACGTGGTCTTCAATCCCATCTTCCACGCGTTCATGTACGTATCGGAAATCTGCTTGCCCGATTCCGTCTTCAGGAAGATGTTGATTGACTGCGACTGGTCGATCCACTTGCCACGGACCGCAGCATGCATGATCACCCAGTACGAATCGATCTGGAAGGCCTCCTTGTACTTGTTGCGGATATTTTCTGGAATTTCATTAATAGTTTCGATGTTCCCGTCGAGCGACTTGATCTTGTCGAGCATGATGTCACTCCACAGTCCGAGTTGCTTAAGCTCGTACACCAATGGGTCGTTCACACAGGTGAATTCGCCACTAAAGTTCGACTTCACATAGATGTTCTTGTAGATCGGTTCCACGGACGGCAGGGCCCCCGAGATGTTCGCAATAGTCGCGGTCGGTGCAATGGCCATCGTGTTCGAGTTTCGCATTCCGTACTGCTTTACGGCTTCGCGAACCGGAGTCCAGTCCATGGTTGCCGTCGGAAGGATCCCCGTCTCGATGCCTCGTTCGTCCTCGAGCATTTTCAGCGTGTCGACTGGGAACAGGTTTCTGTCCCACTTGGACCCTTTGAACGTCTCGTACGCCCCCTTTTCCTTGGCAAGCATCGCTGATGCATAGATCGCATGATACGACACGAATTCCATCAGCTTGTCACTGAATTGGACGGCCGCATCAGAATCAAAGTTGAGGTTCATCGCATAGAACACATCCTGCGTTCCCATGATTCCAAGGCCTACCGGTCGATGCTTGAGGTTTGAGTATTTCGCTTCTGGAATCGGGTAGAAGGAAACATCGATCACGCTGTCGAGCATGCGCATGGCGGTCTTGATCGTCTTCTCCATCTGCTCGAAGTCGATCTTCCCGTCCACCAGGTGGCGAGGCAGGTTGAGCGATCCGATGTTGCAGACGGCCGTTTCCGTCGCCGACGTGTTAAGGGTGATTTCAGTGCAGAGATTCGATCCATGCACGACTCCCACGTGATCCTGAGGACTGCGAATGTTGGAAGGATCCTTGAACGTGATCCACGGATGCCCCGTCTCGAAGATCATCATGAGCATCTTACGCCACAAATCAGCTGCCGGCATGCGCTTAAACATCTTGATCTCCCCCTTGTCAGCTTTTCGCTCGTATTCCTCGTAGGCCGTGTCGAACTTCTTGCCATAGATATGATGCAGGTCAGGAACCTCTTCTGGTGAGAACAGCGTCCAATCCTCGTTCGCCTGCACTCGCTTCATGAAGAGGTCGGGAATCCAGTTGGCCGTGTTGGTATCAAGGGTCCTTCGTCGCATGTCACCCGTGCTCTTTCGCAGATCAAGGAATTCCTCGATGTCCATGTGCCAAGTTTCCAGGTACACTACCGTCGCCCCTCGTCGTTTTCCCGATCGGTTGATGGAAGCGGTCGTCGCATCCACGATCTTGAGGAAAGGAATAACCCCCTGCGAACCGGTATTGATGGTCTTGATCCATGCATTGGTGGCGCGAATGTCAGTCCAGTCGTTGGCAACGCCTCCGGAATACTTCGAAAGCTGGGCATTGTCCCCGATCACCTTGAAAATATGAGCAAGGTCGTCATTGGTAGTCGAAAGGAAGCACGATGACATCTGAGGGTGCGCCGTTGCACTGTGAAGAAGCGTCGGCGTCGAAGGCACATACAGCATGCGCGAAAGGGTTTCATAAAAATCCAAGGCCGACTGGGTCGGATCCTTTTCAAGGATGGCATGGCCCATGGCAACACGCATCCAGAAATACTGGGGTGTTTCCAGGTATTTCTTGTTTTCAGTCGTCACGAAATAACGATCGTACAGAACCTGAAGCCCCATGAACTCGAAAAGGGCATCGCGTTCAGGTTTCATCGCAGTCGCAAGTTTTTTCAAGTCAAAATCAGCCAGTCGCTTGTCGTATCGCTTTTCCGCAATACCAAGTGCGATCATTTCCGGGAACTTCTTCTCGTGCAGCATCTTGAAGTGATCGGTATATTCGTCGGTTCCCAAGACTTCCTTGTAGAGATCATTCAAGAGGAAACGAGCCGAGACGTTTGAGAACAGCGGATCACGTTCAACAAAGGGCTTGAGCGCGAGAATGATCGCCCTGGTGATCTCAGACGTCGTGATGCCATCGTAAATATTGAGCTTCGTTCCAGCTACGATTCTGTCGATATCGATAACCGCCTGCGGAAACGACGTCGCGACATTCTTGATGGCGATCTCGATCTGGGTAACGTCAAAAGACACGATCTTTCCGCTGCGGGTCTTCACCGAAATGGCCGACTGGTTCACCAAATCAAGCATTTCCTGCTGCTTCTGGTAGCGGACCTCGGCACGTTCCTGGCGATAGAGAATATAGGCCTTGGCCACCTCAAAATCGCCCTTCTGTGCGATGACTCGTTCCACCACATCCTGGATGTTTTCCACCGACGGTATGAGAAACTCGCCGTCAACTTCGTCGGTCGAGTACTTGTAGTCAAGCTCGTGAACCACCTGGGCCGTCAGAAGGTCCAGCTCTACGTCGGTGATCGTCACAGCGTTTGCGGTGTACGCCTTCTCGATCGCGTTCCTGATGCGATCCGAGGTAAATTCGACGACGGATCCGCTGCGCTTCTTGATGAGGGTGAGTGCCATAATTCTTTGAGGTACGTTACTTGCTGTTAGTAACCGTATTGTACTCCTCTTGGTTTTTTCTTGTAAACTTTTTTGGAGAAAAATGATACTTTCATAACAAAAAAATCCCCTTGGCAAAGAGGGGACAATTTCACGCCTTGAATGCTGAACCCTACGACTTATCCACTTCATCAATCGTGAAATTTCCAACCCTGGTTCTTCGCAGCGAAAGAAGGCACGCCCCCGTTCCTAATTTTTCCCCAAGGCTGTGCACAATGCTGCGAATGTACGTCCCGCTTGAGACAGAAATAGTAAACGAGATGGTCGCGAGATCTTCGCTGCCCTCCTTGGCAAGCAGGCCTTCCCACCCTTCCTGGATTTCCTTCTGACGGAAGTCGCCTTGTACGTGCGAAATGATGCCGGTGATCTGGGCGCGGTTTTCGCGCAGCGAAATCCGCGCCATTTCCACATCCCACACCCCTTCAACCGTCACGCCATGTGTCGGAATATCCACATTTCCAATATCCCCAGCCCGCGCAATCTGATGCAGTTGCTTTCCACCCACGGTTTTTGACGAATATGGTGGATAAGCTTGTTGAAAAGTACCGACGAAGCCTTGAAGGGCTTCTTTCACCGTACCCCCTCGGCCTCGCAGGGCCTCGGCCACTCCCCCTTGCCAGGGGGAGACAGAACTCTCGACAAGGTGAGGGATTCCAGATGCCTGCCCTCCCCTGATAAGGGGAGGTGGCACGAGGCCCTGCGAGTGACGGAGGGGTACGGGAACTCCAAGCACATCATATGTATCCGTACTCGCTCCCAGAATCGCCGTACATTCATAGGTCTTAGACAAACCAAGAAACTGATCCTTCGTGTGGACAGCATCCCCCGTCAGAACCAGCAACAAACCCGACGCGATCGGATCCAGTCGTCCCGCGTAGGTCATCTTTACGCCTGCATATTCCGGATGAGCCGCCTGAAAGCGTTCCATGCACGCCAAGGGTGTCTCACCCACTTGTTTGTCTAATAAAACGAGTTCCTTCATGTCGTCATCATACCTTATATACGATTACTTGCTAATCCTTATAAAATAAGTACAATATTCCTTATCAATGAGTAAGGACAAGTCAAAAATCAACGATGCCATCCGCGCCCTCGAGGTTCGCGTGATCTCCGACGACCTGGGCAACCTGGGCGTCATGAAGACCCGCGATGCCATCGCCAAGGCAAAGGAGCTCGGCCTCGACCTGATCGAAATATCCCCTGATGCCGTACCGCCCGTAGCCAAGATCATGGATTACGGCAAGTTTCAGTACAGCCAAAGCAAGAAACAGAAGGAAATCAAGGTAAAGACCAAGGCGGCCAGCGCTTCCGGCGAAGTCCGCAACATCCAGATCAAGGTCGGAACCGGCGACGGAGACATCGCCATCAAGGCCAAGAAGGCTTCGGAATGGCTTGGCGACGGCAACCGTGTAAAGGTGGAACTCTTTCTCAAGGGACGAACCAAGTACATGGACAAGAAGTTCCTCCAGGAGCGTCTGGAACGAATCCTCAAGTTCATCCCCGTTCCCCACCGCGTCGTGGACGGGTTTAAGGACAGCCCGAAAGGCATTACGGTGACACTTGAAAAGCTGAAATAACACCCCACAAAGGGGTGTTGACTTTTAAGGCCCAATTTGCTATAACTTAACGCACGTATGAAAACAAACAAATCCTTCACAAAACGGATTGCCATCACAAAGAATGGAAAGCTGAAGACCCGAGCACCGGGATTCAACCACTTCAATGCGAAGCAGAGCCGTTCAACCCAGTTGAATGGAAAGGTCGAGAACACCTTTGTTATGAACAACAAGGCGATGTCACGATTCCTTCCCGGCCTGGTCAAGCGAAGCCGCAAGCTTTCGGTTGCCGCCTAACTAGCCTAACCTTTTAATCCTATGTCACGAGTAAAACGAGGAACAACTTCATTAAAGCGACGAAAGAGCGTCCTCTCAGCCGTTAAGGGATACCGATTCGGACGAAAGAGCAAGGAACGAGAGGCGAAAATCGCCATTGCGCACGCAGGTGTCTACTCCTTCGCTCACCGAAAGGACAAGAAGTCCGACTTCCGAGGTCTCTGGATGGTTCGCATCAACGCCGCCGTCCGACCTCTGGGGATGTCATTCTCAAAGTTCATCGACGCCATGAAGAAGAAGGGCTTCGACCTGAACCGAAAGATGCTCTCCGAGATCGCCCAGCAGGACATGACCGCCTTCGAGCGAATCGTGAACCAGGCAAAGTAAAAAACTCCTTCGGGAGTTTTTTACTTGCTATTGAATCGTCTTTTCCGACTTCTCTCGTTCCCTCTTTACGACCGCAATCAGCTGTTCCACCAACCTTCGCGGATCCTTGTCGAAGACGATGTTGTCATGAGGGCGTTCAATATCACGGGCCATGATGTCTTTCAAAAGTTCCACGGTATCCCAATTCCCCTCCAAAATGCCAATCGGCTTGCGGTCCTGGAACGCCACCGTAAATTCATGGACGGTACCAATGCGACCGCATCCGAAGATGATGGCATCCGAAGACCGCATTAGGAGTAAGTCAGAACCGGCATAGCCGAATCCCGTATAGACGATCATGTCCAGATTCTCCGTGGGAAGACGGTATGCCTCTGCGTGTTCGGCAAGATTTGCAGCAGGTGAAAAGCCGACCGTCATGCCGCCGCCTTCTTTCGCTCCGCGAGCAGCCCACATGGGAAATCCTGCAACGGCGCTTGTCGTGACGACACAACCGTGCTCGGCAAGCTCCTTACCCACCCTTTCCGCCATATCAAGGGCATCAATACCACAATGGGACGTCTCGCGTGCGCCCGACACGCAGATCTTGATCGGCTGATCCTTCAAGGAGTTCTTTATCATGCACCGATTATACCTTGGCAAGAGTTATCGCGCAATTTCGAGTTTGAAGATTCTCTGTTCATGATCTTTAATCTGCCTCTCGTTAGCACCATCTATGGCGTAAAGTTGTTCTCGCATCTTATAGAATTCTTGATTTTCATGACGCATATTCTTGAGCTCTTCAGTAACATTAAGCATGGCAGCTCCAAGTCTGTCGAGCTTTTCATCTCGAATAGCAAACTCCTGCTTCAAGAAGTCCTTGGTGGCAAACTTCTCACCAAGCTCTCTAAGTTCTTCCTTGATAAATCCCTTGGTGATGATCTGTTCATCATCTGAATTTTTAATAATCTGCTTCTTCATGCAGACCATTATACGCAAGTAAAAAACCCAGGCAAGCGCCTGAATTTTTTACTTTATCTTCTCTTTATTGCGGCTTTATCCTTAGAAAAAGAGTTCAATCCTGTCTCCCTCGTTCGGAACCTCGGCATGAACGCCGACCTGGTCGCGAAGGCGCTGGGCCAGAAACGTTTCCGACTGCTGTTCACCCATGACACAGAAGACTCGCTCAATATTCCTCTTGATATCGTCCACGAAGGCAACCAGCTGGTCGGATCCTTTGTGACCGGAATAACCTGAAATCGTTTCCACGCGGCATCGGACGTCATACTGCTGGTCGTGAATGTTCACGCGCTTTTCGCCCGACTGAATGACTCGTCCCAAGGTTCCAGCTGCCTGATAGCCCACCAACAAGAGGGTGGCATGCGGGTCGCCCAGGTGCTGTTCCGCATGGTGGACAATTCGTCCTCCGTTCATCATTCCCGATCCGGCGATGATGATTTTTGGGTCAGGGGCATGGTTGATAGCCTTCGAATCGTCTCGCGTATCGGCGATTTTCAGCCCTTCAAAGCTGAAGAGCGGGTCGCCTGCCCGCGACAGCTTGCGAGCTTCGTCGTTGAGGTAGTCAGGGTACTTCTTGTAGATTTCCGTGATCTTCGAGGCCAATGGCGAGTCAAGGAAGCACGGCATCCGCTGAATGCGGTTGGCACGAACCAGCTGGTCGATATCGAAGAGGATTTCCTGAGTTCGTTCCAGGGAAAACGACGGGATCATGATGGTTCCGTGTTCCTTGGCCGTATCCTGAATGACCCGCATCAGGTGGTCGCGCCGATCTTCTTCCGGATGGTTACGGTCACCGTAGACGGATTCCATAAGGAGGAAGCTCGGCTCCTCGAAGACTTCCGTATTGCGAAGGAGGGTCGTCGGGGTGTTCCCCAGATCTCCCGTGAAGAGCATCTTTTTGCCTTTAAAGTTGAATTCCCACATTGATGATCCCAGCACGTGTCCCGCATCATAGCAGAGTGCCGACAGATCGTCCGTGATCACAATCTTGTCATGATATGGAATGACTTTCCACAACGACAAGGCATGCGCGATATCGCTTTCCTCGTACAGCGGCTTTACGTTGCGATCCTGTGCAGCATCGTCCATCAGGCCAAGCGCGTCCTCGAACATAAGGGCCGAGATGTCTTTGGTAGGAGCGGTTGAATAGATCACCCCCTTGAACCCGTCGCGAACCAGCTTCGGAATTTTTCCGATGTGATCCTGGTGCGAATGGGTCACGAACAAGATGTCGATTTCCTTAGGGTCGTAATTGAATGGCACCCAGTTCTTGTCCTCTTCGCTGGCCGTTCCCTGATGCATCCCGCAGTCGACAAGGATCTTCTTGCCGGCGATTTCGAGCAGGAAGTTGGCACCGGTCACTTCCCCGGCAGCGCCATGGAAGGTCAGGTACGCATAATGTTCTTTTGGTGAGTCAGCCATGGATTATAGATAGGTAAGGTAAATAAATGAGATAAGCCCACCCAGTGTATCACAAAGGATATCGGTCGTCGTGTCCACGGGATCAAAGGATACCCTGCCGATAAGGTTGTTGAAGAGGTATTCCTTTACCTCCCAAAAGGCGCCAAAGGCCAAGGCAAAGCCTATGACGGCCAACGCCTTCTTTCCCGTGCTCCAATGCGGACGAAAGGCATGAACAGCCATGAAGGCGAACAGCCCAAGAGCAATTCCCGCAATCGTGTGCATGACCTTGTCAAAATGGATGAAGATGAAGTAAATGCCGTGCGTTCGCGCCCATAAATCCACCCCGTAGAGGATGACCAGCCAGATGATCAGGTATATGAAGTTGGTGTCGGAGAAGAATTTCTTCATAGGGTGAGTCTAGCATATTGGGTTCGCCTCAATTATTGACAGAATACATATCATGTGTATAATGATGAACAGTTCATTACATAATCCTAAAACCACTCCCATGACTGATAAGAAAAAGAAGGGGCCAAGAAAGCGCCTCAAGAACACCGTTCCGAACTTTACCAAGGAGGTCGGCAGTCTGAGTCGCAAGTTCACGGCATTCGCCGACAGGACCCATGACCTGATACCCAAAAAGCTCAGGGATCTGGTTGCCGTCGACCTTAACGTTAAAAGAGGTTTTCAGTTTCAGATCAGCCTCAAGACGCTTCGTAAAAACAATCCCTATTTTTACAAAATCTACTATCTCAACGGGAAATTCGTCCTCCTTAAATCAAAGGAAGAGGGTACTGCCGAATACTACAATGTGGATCCCGGAAATTGGATCGTGCTGGGAACCTGGACTAATCTGGCCGAGTTCAAAAAGAAAGTAAGGATCGGGATTCTTCAGAAACTGATCGCGGAATCGGCTATCAAAGAGGTGGCAAAATCTAACTTCCTAGGCCAAACGGCTCATGACAGCGAAATAAGCATGCCACCTAAACCTAAGTCGAGTAAAACTAAATGAGTAGACACGACTCCCTCCATGTCAGATCACCCTTGTACGCAGGGGTGGTTTTTTGTCACCTAAAAAACCGCTTGCGCGGGTTCTTAGGCAGCCTCCGTACTCGGTAAAAGAATCTGACAGCATCGTAAAGATGGTTGTCCTGGATCCTGCCCCAAGGGGCAGGACCACTCAGATTCCCTAAAAGAAATTGTTCAGAAATCTTTTACGATACGAGGGGCTACCATCCATTGTAGCATCTTTTTTATGATGAGTTATCCCCTGTTTTTATGCCTTCTTTACTCGTTGTGCTGACAGGTCATGAATAGACTGGTAGCTGAAGAGTTCCGATTCTGCAAACCAGTGAGCGATTTCCTTTGCTGCTTCCGCTTGGTCACCCGAAGCGTGAATAATGTTATTCAGGGCAATTCCGTTACCATCTGCATGACCGTAGCTCATGTGAGCATAGTCCCCTCGGATCGTTCCCGGTGCCGATGACTTGGGCTCCGTCTTTCCTCCCATCTTCCGTACCAGCTCAACGGCCTCAACACCTTCAAGAACAACAAGGATTACCGGTGACTGCTTCATCATGTCGATGGTATTTTTGAAGATCTCTTCTCCGTGTCGAGTGATCATCGTTCCGATGCTTTCGTAGTGGTGATGGAACTGTTCGTCGGTGGGAGCCAGCATTTTTGTTCCTACTATTTTCAGTCCGACCTTTTCAAATCGTGACAGCACTTCTCCTACGATTCCTCGGGTAACGGCATCGGGTTTAAAAATAACAAGCGTCTTTTCAATATGTGACATACGATAATGTTTAATTTATTAAGATAATGAACTGCTACTATAGCAAAAAACGCCAGCGTTTGCCAGCGCTCTTCCTAGTTTTTTCGTTCCATCAAAATCTTCTCCACATCGACGATCTCGTCATAAATGCCGTCGATCAGGTCGTAATCCTTCGCTTCCTCTACGCTGACCCACGCATGATCAACCGTATCCTCGTCATGCTTCACGTCACCGCTGACATACTTCGCAAAATAGCTGAGTACCAGCACCGGCACGTTGTCGGGACGGATGAAGGTCAGGTCGAGCAGGTATTCCGGTTTGCCGACTTCGATATTTACCTCTTCAAGAAGTTCGCGCCGAAGTGTTTTCTCAACCGTGTTATACCACTGGCCAGCCGACGTTGTTGGCTCGGAATTCGTATAATCATCCGTGGTAAGTCCACCACCAGGAACGGTCCACTTTCCCGGAAAAGCCTTCTTGGCAGGACTTCGCCTGGTAATAAGATACTTGCCATCGTCGTTATAAACAATGGTTGTAATGGATACGCGGTGTAGTTCTTTGTCCATATGCCGAGTATAGCACAAAACCTCTCCCCGTCGCCTGCGGCGCCGACCCTCTCCTCAATGAGGAGAGGGTCGCTCCGTCAGGAGCGGGGAGAGGTTTGAGAACTGCAAAACCCCTTTCAGGGCTTTGAAAAAATGATTAGAGGTCGAATGACCGGCTGATGACTCCGTGGGTTGCACGAACGGCCGTCGAAGTGAAGATCTTTGTGTAGGTACCATCGGCATTGCGCTCCTCGATCGTCAGATAATAGTCCGCCTTCGGAACCAGGGCGTAATAGGTTCCGGTCGTCGAGGTGACCTTGTGCGCGATCTCGCGGTTCAGGTTCACATTATAGATCCTGACGATCGCATTTTGCAACGGAAGGCCGTTCTTGGTCACCTTGCCGGCGTTCACCGGTCCGTATCCCGTCACCTGGAGGACCGCAATGACTGCATACAAGCCGACAATGACGGCGTTCCACCAGCCTGGCGAATAGTAGAGGATGGCCACGGATACCGCAAATCCCAAGAAGAAGAGGAATTCGAACAGCCATGCCACCGACTTCTGGTTGGCGATG